>DATDKQ010000120.1:0-5579 GCA_036519915.1 Solirubrobacterales bacterium
TCGCTCAGGGACCAGGCGGCGGCCAAGCCGGCCATGCCGCCACCGAGGATGACGATGCGCCGCCGATCACTGCCCAAGAACCCTCCCGCCTTAGGGTGGCGGCTTGTCGCCGACGACGTAGACACCGACTCCCTTGAGCAAGCAGGCACCTGTGGGGTCATACACCGAGCCCGTATAGGTGCCACTCGCCGTGCCGTCAGGCGGCTGGACCACCACGTGCACCTCCGTGGCCTCCCCGGCGTTGACCTGGGCCGGCTCGACGGTCAGGGCGGCAAGCGGGAGTTGATTCTGGTCCCAATCGGTGAAGGGACCCGGATGCAGAGCGGTCGCTGCCTGCTGCCGGGGGAGGAGCACGACCTCCTCATTGAAGCCGGTAAGCACGCTCTCGGCATCCGCCACGTCCAGCCACCCCACCAGAACCGCGTTTGCCGCCTCGATCCAGGTCCGCGCCATGGTCGCCCAGGTGCGCACGGCGGCCCCCACCAGGTCGTCCAGCGTGTTCGCCATCAGGCGTCGTTATCGGTCTTGCCGGGCTCGGGCTGCTCGGTCTTGCTCTCGGCGGACTCGGCGAAAGCCTGCAGCAGGGCGTTGTAGCTTGTCCACGCCTGCGCGCCGTCCCGGGCGGCCTGGGCCCAGGTCTTGGCGGTCAGCTCCACCCACGTATCGGTGTCGCCGGGCGAATCCCCGGCAAGTTGGGCGGCACCCCTCTTCGCAAGCTGCCTGTAGGCATCGATCGACTTCTGCGTAGCAGCAGCGGCTTCATCGATCGCCTTGTCGAGCCGGGCTTCCTTGCTCTCCGCCATCGTGGCTATGCCTCTCGTTGAGTCTATTGTCGCGCGGCGGCCCAGGCAACCGACGGCGGCGTCGATGACCAGGTCCATCCAAAAGGTGTCGCAGGCGACGGTCGGCCACTTCGCGAGCAGAGGGTCGGCGAACAGGATCGCCTTCTTAGCGATCACCCGCGTGCGCCCGCTGTGCTTGCCGCTCGTGACGCGCCGCACGTCGAGGGCCCCCTCGTCGACCTTGATCTCGCCCGTCCTCCGGATCATCACGTAGTCGAGGTGCACCCAACTCGGATCATTCTGATCCTGAATCGAGTAGGTGAAGCGCAGTGGGGTCTCGAGGTCCTTCCCGGCGAGCTGGACCTTCTCGAGTAGATCGCGGCGCCATCCATCCGGCGGGCGATCCTCATCCGGCATAGCGCCGGCGCCGGTCCATGGGGTCATCTCCTTCTGGTAGGCGCTGCACTCATGCCAGCGTCGCGGATCGCAGAAGCCGCGCAGCTCACCCGGGCTGGCGTCCGTATGGAACTCCACCGTCACCCCGATGGCTTTGTACGGGCCCTTGTCGACGACCTCGCGGTCGTTGCACAGCGGCTTTTCGATCTCCGCCTGGGTGAGCTGCAGGGGCCCTGCGGCCTGTTGGACGAAAACCTGCCACGGGTGAGCCGCCGGGGCTTCTTCTACGCTCGCCGGGGCTTCTTCTCCGCTGAGCCCAGCAACCGATTCAAGCGCACGATGCACCGTGTCAACCGCGTCTCCCACGTCCGTCTCAGGCACTCGGGATTTCCTGACCAGCGCCTCGAGCAGCGGGTCGATCTCGGCCTCCCGAGCCCTGAACTCGTCTCCGCGCCGACTTGCGAATCGGACCAGGGAGTCGAGCACCAGCAGGCGGGGCACCCGCAGGGTGTCCTGATCGACCGCGGCGGCGAGCGTCTTTATCGCTTCGTCGGGGTCGACGAACCCAAGGTCCGCACGGACCTCCGAGGCGATTCCGGCCGAGAAGGCGTTGAGGGCGGCGACCGTCGACCCCTGCGCGCGTCGTTCCTCGGCGGCCTCCTCGTCGAATTCCCGAGTCGTCTCGTCGCCGGCTTCCACCAGTTTCAGAACATACTCCGGATGTCACGCCAATTCCCAGGCCGACGCCCTTCGCTGCCCTCCCCCCCGGTCAGGTCGTCAGGCCGCTTTCACGTTTGACGCGTCTCAGATTTCGCACCGGGATTCGCGGTCAGGCTGCGCGGTCTGCGTCGGATTTCCGGCACGCACGGCGTCCTCGACCTGGCCGCGGAATTGCTGGGGCAGGTAACAGAGTGGTAACGAACCGGACCGGAACCAAGCGGACCCAAACGGGTTGGATGGTCTCGCAAACCGCGATCCAGCGGCGATTCCTCGAGTGGATCGGACTCGGCCGGAACGGCGGCGAGGGATCATAATCAGCGTGTCGGGGGTTCGAGCCCCTCACCGGCACTGAAGTCCCTGCAAATCGGCTTCTTTGCAAAATGGGAACAGGCGGATTTCTCGGTCAGCGTCGAGAATCGGCGAGTTGCGGCGATTCGTCGGCTGAGTTGAGCTAGGTTTGCTCGGCTTCGAAGGGGGTCATCCACCTCGGCTAATCGGAGGCGCCCCGAAGCCTCCCGGTCATTCGATGATCGTCGCGAAGCGCGGTCGCCGTCCCCAGGGCTGCTCCTGGAGCACCTCGAGGAAGGCTTGGGCGAGCGGCGACCAGTCCTGGCGGGTGAACGCGACGAGCTGGCGGACCAGCGCCGGTTTCAGTCGCCGTGTCTCGGCATTGAGCCCGTGCGGCACGACGTTGCTGGGGACGATCGTCACGCCCAGTCCGGCTCCGGCCAGCGGGGCGGCTGCCGCGACCTGATTGGTCTGCACGGTCCTGCGGGGCGTGAACCCCGCCCCGGCGCACACCTCCAGAACGAGCTCTGAGAGGCCGTGATCTGAACCGAACAACACCCAGTCACGTTCGGCCAGCTCGTCGAGCGACACGGCGCGCTTGCGCCTCGACGGCGGGTCCGCTGCCGGGAGAACGACGACGAACTCCTCCCAGCCCAGCTCGACCAGGGGTCCCCGCCACTGCGGTGGGCGCGGACCCACGGCTATGTCGCCGACGCCTAGGCGGACGTCATCATCAAGTGCCCTGCGATGTGTGTACTCGCGGAGCGCAATCGTCGTCGCCGGATATCGACCGTGCCAGACATCGAAGGCGGGTGGCAGCACGCCGAACGCGATCGACGTCACCGTGGCCACCTCGAGCTCTCCGGCTTCCAGCCCCAGTGCGCTGCGCGCGTTGCGCGTGGCGCGCTCGGCATGAGCGACCGCCGCGCGGGCCTCGGGCATGAACGCCTTGCCCGCCGCGGTGAGCCGAACGCCCTTCGGGAGGCGTTCCAGCAATGGGCCACCGAGTTCCCGCTCGAGGCTCTTGATCTGCTGCGACAGCGACGGCTGTGCAACCAGGAGCCCCTCGGCCGCTCGGGTGAACGAGGCCGCGTCGGCGATTGCGAGGAAGTAGCGCAGCTGTCGAAGGTTCACGGCGCACCACTCATTCAATCAGCATAGGCATCAGCTATCGGAACTACCAGGTTCTCGTCTTTGACCTATGGACCGGCTGGCGTCAAAGTCCAGACATGACGACCACGGCCCCTCCTCCCCCGTACACCTCGGAACTATTGCGCCACTTCGCCGATCTGCGCGACGGCACACACGGCGGCGCCCGCTCCCGGCCGGACAAGGAACGCCCTTCGCCGCGGCGGTCGAACTGCTCGATCCCTACGCCCGGCAGGTTCTAAACGAGATCAACACCAACCTGCTGCTCGAAACCGGCGAGGTGTCAGGCACGGGCATTCGCCGATCAGCCGATGGCGGGCCCGACGCCGTTTGGACCCTGTCATGGCCTGAGCAGCAGGCCGCCGGCATCACGCCGCTCACGATCCGCGCCTACTACGGCGTCGGATTTCTCCACCCGCATCTGCAGAGCGGCACGGTCGGCGATTGGCCGCTCAACGTGTTCGACGACGAGCAGGCGGCCGCGGAGCTGCCCACGATGCGCGCCATCGCGTCGGCAGAGCTCCAGAACCTGGTCCTGCAGCTCAGGGGGGACATTCGAATCATTCCCGCCGTCCTGAAGGAGCAGACAGCATGACTACGACCTCAACCCACCCCGAGACCCGCGCCGCTCACCGCTCCACCGTCCGCATCCCGACCGCTTCGGCCGACGAGATCGAGGCCTGGCTCTACCGACCCGAAGGCGACGGGCCTCACCCGGCAGTCGTGCTGGCGCACGGGTTTGCGGCCGTCAAGGCCGGCGGGCTGGCGCCGTTCGCTGAGGCGTTCCGCCGTCAGGGCTTCGCAGCGATCCCGTTCGACTACCGCCACTGGGGAGGCTCGAGCGGCGAGCCTCGCGATGTGACCTCGGTCCCCGCCCAGCGCGCGGACTACCGCACCGTCATCGACTGGGCGATCGCCCATCCGGACATCGACGAAACGCGGGTGTTCGTCTGGGGCACGTCCTTCTCCGGCCTTCACGCCGTCGAGCTCGCCGCCACCGACGATCGATTGCGTGGCGCGATCGCCCAAAACCCGCTCGTCGACGGACTCGCCGGCACGAGGATGTCCCGACCCGGGCAGCTGCTGCATCTGCTCGCCGTAGGCGTGCAGGATGAAGTCGGCTCGCTACTTGGACGTCCGCCGCGCTATATACCCGCCGGCGTGGCACCGGGCAAGTTCGGCGCTATCGCCAACGACCAGGCCTTCGGGGGTCTAGAGATCATCCGTCCCAAGGACGGCACCGAGTGGCAGAACCGAGTCGCAGCTCGCTCGATCCTCGGCATCGCCGCCCATCGACCGGTCCGAAAGGCGGCCGACATCCGCTGCCCGATCCTGCTCGTCGTGGGCCAGAACGACACGATCGCGCCGGCGAGTCCTGCGCTGACAGTTGCCGAACGCGCCCCAAAGTCCGAGCTCTACCGGAGCCGGGGAGGTCACTACGACGTATACGAAGGCGGTGAGGACTATGACAACACGGTGCGGGTCGAGGTCGAGTTCCTCCGTCGGCACGCCGGGCTACCTGCCGATCCGGTGGCTGCGCCGAGACCCGCCTAGCTCGTCCTGCGGCGCTTCCGCTTCCGCCGAGATTTCGCACCCGATTTCGCACCCAACTCGCGACTTCCGGGGGAACTGAGGTCACCTTGTCGTGCCTGAGACGAGCTGTCTGAGCCCTCGGACCCCTGGCTGTAGCCGATCATAATCCGCGTGTCGGGGGTTCGAGTCCCTCCTCCGGCATCGCATGGCCATGCGGAATCGGGTCGGCCTGGCCTTCCCCTCGGTCGTCGGGTGAGAACAAAGTGAGAACGCGCCACCCGGTATTGCCGGTTGATTCCGGCGCGGTCCGGGTCTGCAGGGACCAGCTTCTTGGGCGGCTCGCCAGTACGCTGTATGCGGCTCAGCGCGCCTTGGAAGTCTCGGCCGACTTCGACTGGACTTGCAGATTATCTACCGACCGGCGAACCCGCCGGACCCATCAACGTAACGGCTGAAAGGAAAGGCGTCCCAATGGAATCAAGCGAGCAAGACCGTCCAATGGAATCAAGAGGGCATAGGGCTACAACGAAACTGGACCGAGCCGGCGACCAAAACGCTGGGGTGGTCAACATCCTTCATGTCGTATTCGTCCTCACGATTGTGGCCCTCATAGTGGCTTACATCGCCGACAAGGTGTAGACCCGCTCTGGACGAAAAGCAGTAGTCGGCGCGGAGCGGCTAGGGTCGCCGCGTGAGGCGTCCCGCCCTGAT
>DATDKQ010000121.1:0-6608 GCA_036519915.1 Solirubrobacterales bacterium
CTCACTCATCGGCTACCGCGAGGCAGACCGCGGTGGCGTCATCGCCGAGCTCGCCGTCGGTCGCCTCGAGGACCGCGCGGTGAACTTGGCGGACCGTGTCGGCCGCGGTCCGGCGCTCTGAGCGCATGGCCGCTGCGATCACGCCGTCGAGGCCCAGGCCGGCCTTGCCTTCGCCCTCCACCATCACTCCGTCCGAGACCATCAGCAGGCGATCTCCGGGCTCCAGCTGAACATTGCGCTCGGCGGGTGTCGGTCTCGAGCGTCCACCAAGGCCTCGTCCCTCCGCAGCGCGCAGCCGGTCCACTTCGCCTGAGTGCCGCAGAATCACCGGCGGCACATGGCCGCAGTTCGCAAGTCGCAGCTCGTGGGTCGCGGGGTCCCAGTGTGCGATCACGGCGCTCATCTCGGCCCGAGGCCCTGGCATCTCCTGGAGGGTTCGGTGCATGACCATGAGGGCCTCGCTGATCGTGCCGTCGCTGCGCCGACTCGCCCGCAGCGCGCCCAGCGCCACAGCGCTGCTGGCGGTCGCAGGGGTCGAGCCGCCCAGCCCGTCGGCGATCGAGAGCCAGATGCCGTCGACGTTTTCGATCACGTCGAACCAGTCGCCGGCCACCTCGTAGCTGGGAAGCACGTTCCCCGCCACCTCGCCACCGGTTACCCCCATGATTCGCGGCGGTAGAAGACTCTGCTGGATTTCGGCTGCGGCCTTCGGGTGCTTCCGCCGCTGCGCCCGCGCGAAGGCGTCCGTGTACCGGTCCGCGAGGGCCACTGCGGCCGCGGCCTGCCGCGCCAGCTCGGTGAGCGGTTGCCGGGGATGCCCTGCCGTGAGGAGGATGCCGGTTGCTCGCCCCCGGAGTGAGAGCGGAACGGCTTCGAGTCCCGGGTGGCGTGACAGTCGCTCGGCGAGCAATTCGAGGCCGTCCGGGTCCAGCTCGGGTCCAACGGCCAGTGGCGCCTCGATCTGATCTGGAAATCGATCGGGACCGGCGATGCGGAGCAGATGCGACCCGTCGATATCGACTACGTAGAGCGCCAGCGGCCGTCGTGCGAGTCGCTGTGCTTCGGCAACGAGTTGTTCGGGCAGCGCGGACGGGGCGACGAGATCGAGAACGTGGATCGGGTCCAGGGGGACCGGACCCTCTCGACCCAGTCCGCCAGGTGGGATGAACGCTTCGACGTCCCCTGTCCCCGTCCTCGGTTCCTCGCCCGACGCGGCGATCAGGCTGTCGCGGCTCGGGAAATGCCGGTAGATCGTCGAGCGCGACACGCCGGCCGCCGTAGCGATGTCCTCGAATGAGGCAGAGGGCGAATGGGCGAGCACCCTGCCGGCGGCCTTGAGGATCCGCTCTCGGTTTCGCCGCGCATCCTCGCGCGGCTTGTGGGAAGCCATCTCGGGACGTTCTACCCCGGCTGACCGGGGCGACTCCATAACCGGGACAAGTTGTCCCAGCTTGCTGTGCCAGTTCCGTCTGCAGACGTTTCCAAGGGGACTCGGCGGTGAACCGATGACGTGACCGATGCAAGGTCACGCCCGACCGAGGAGACGAGAGATGAATTCGAATCCAGCAGCACAAGGCACTGGCGGTTCCCAGGACGAGCGCTCGCTCTCCGAGCTCAGCCGTGACCTTGCGAATCAGACATCCGCGCTCGCCCAGAAGGAGATCGAGTTGGCGAAGACCGAACTCGCCCTCAAGGGAAAGCGCCTCGGCATCGGAGTCGGTGCTTTCGGAGCGGCCGGGCTCGTCGGCCTGTACGCGCTCGCAGCGCTTACCGCCGCCGCGATCCTCGCGCTGGCGATTGTCCTCGATGCGTGGCTTGCCGCGCTGATCGTGGGCGCCGTCTACGGAGCGATGGCCGGGGTGCTGGCTCTGACCGGCAAGCAGAAGGTCGAAGAGGCGACCCCGCCGGTGCCCGAGCAGGCGATCGAGAGCACGAAAACTGACGTTCAGCACACCACCCAGCGCGCAAAGGAGGCGAGGTCATGAGCGAAACGAAGGAGCGTTCACCGGAGGAGATCCGCGAGGACATCGAGCGGACTCGAGAGGAACTCGGCGAGACGGCGGCCGCCGCGGCGGAGAAGGCCGACGTGAAGAAGCAGGCTAAGGCGAAGGTTGGCGGAGCCAGGGAGAAGGCCGCCGCGAAGGCGGAGGAGGTCAAGCAGACCGCGACCGCCACGAAGGACGAGGTCGCAGACAAAGCACAGCAGGTCGCACCGGAGTCGGCCGGCGATGCAGCCCAGCGGGCGCAGCAGTTTGCTCGCGAGAACCCCCTTCCGCTGGCGATCGCAGGCGCCTTCGTCGCCGGCTATGCGATCGCCAGGTTGAGGTCGCGCTGAGCGGACCCGCGAGGAGGAAGACCATGGCCACGAGAACACGACAACCGCGAGACCACGCCGGGACGAACGGGAGTCCCGAGGATGAGGCTCGCCGCGACTACAGGCCCACCGGCGCTGAAGCGAAGACGGGCTGGTTCGCGACCCTCAGGCGAACCGCGACCGAATTCAGCGAGGACAACCTCACCGACTGGGCCGCCGCCCTGACCTACTACGGACTGCTGTCGCTGTTCCCTGCGCTGATCGCCCTGGTCTCGGTCGTCGGCGTGATCGGTGATCCTCAGTCGACGACCCGCACCATCACCGACATCGTCACGAGGATCGGCCCGGAGTCGGCCGCACAGACATTCTCAGGGCCGATCGAGTCGATCACCTCGAACCAGAGCCGGGCAGGCATCGCCCTAGTCGTGGGGCTGCTCGTCGCTCTCTGGTCCGCGTCGGGGTACATCGGCGCGTTCATGCGCGTCTCCAACGTGATCTACGAGACGCCGGAGGGGCGGCCGATCTGGAAGCTGCGGCCGCTGCAGATGCTGGTCACCCTGGCGATGGTGATCATGCTGGCGCTCGTCGCCCTCGGCCTCGTCCTGACGGGTCCGATCGTCGACGCCGTCGCGGAGCCCATCGGGCTATCGAGCACGGCGACGACGATCTGGGACATCGCGAAGTGGCCTGTGCTGGCGGCGCTCTTCGTCACGATGATCTCGATCCTCTACTACGCCTCGCCGAACGTGAAGCTGCGCGGCTTCAAGTGGGTCACCCCGGGCAGCATCGTCGCCCTGGTGGTTTGGGTGCTTGCCTCGGCCGGGTTCGCGTTCTTCGTCTCGAACTTCGGCTCCTACGACAAGACGTACGGCGCCCTTGCCGGGATGGTGGTTCTGCTGATCTGGCTTTGGATCACCAACCTGGCGATCCTGTTCGGTCACGAGTTGAACGCCGAGCGGGAGCGCAGCGCCGAGATCGGCGAGGGGAAGGCGCGCGCCGACCGTGAGATTCAGCTCGAGCCGCGGGACGAGCCGAAAGGGCAACGAACTACCTAGGAGGCTGAAATGGGCTGAATCCGATCCGGGCAAAGAAGCGGCATCTGACTTCGAGGAGGAGACAACCAATGAGCAAGAAGGCGCGAGACGTGATGACTCCGGAGTGCAAGTGCGTGTCTGAGACGGACACTGTTCTCGACGCGGCGAAGCGGCTCTCGGAGCTAGACGTCGGTGCAATGCCGATCTGCGGCCAGGATGACCGGCTCAAAGGCATGATCACCGACAGGGACATCGTCATGAAGGTCCTCGCCCAGGGCAAGGATCCAGCCGAGGTCAAGGTCGGGGAGTTCGCACAGGGCAAGCCGGTGACGATTGGCGCCGACGACTCGATCGAGGAAGCCCTCGACGTGATGTCCGAGCACAAGGTGCGACGTCTGCCCGTGATCGACGGCCATGACTGTGTCGGCGTGATCAGCCAGGCGGACCTGGCCACTGACCTGCCCGACGAGAAGGTCGGCGACCTGGTTGCGGCAATCTCGGCCGCACCCTGAGCCCGGGCAACGCATAGAAAGGAGAAAGCAAGATGGCGGAGTTGACGACGTTGGAGGAGAAACTGGCGGAGGTGACCGGCCTCGCCAAGGCCGCCCAGGAGGCGACCCAGAAGGTCGAGGGCCTGGTCGACGACGAGGATCTCGCGAGCAAGCTTCAGGAGATGCGCCAGGAGGCCGAGGAGACGGAACGGCGCTGCACCGAGGTGGCCGACCATCGGGACGGCAAAAAGACCGCGATCCTCGACAAGGCGCAGGAGACCAGGAACGAGGCCGCGGAGATGATGTCGACCTATCTGGGCGCCGACTCCGATGATCTCGACGGCTTCGAGTTCCTGACTATGGCCGAGGCCGGCGAGGTCGGCCACTGGGAGATCCTCGGCAAGCTGAACGAGAAGGCAGGCGAAGCCGAGATCTCAGAGCTCGTCGAATGGGCTCTGCCGATCCAGGAGCGCCACCTGAAGGACGTACGGGAGGGCTCACTGAGCCTCGCGGCCGAGGAGGATCCCAACGGCTGAGGTTCGCTGCTTTCACTGCCACCCTGCGGACGGGGGGGACGCAGTCCCTGCCCATTGTTGTTGCCTATTTGGTTGTCCACTTCGGCTCGGAGCCGGAAGCAGAAAACAGAGAGGGCCGCGTTTGCGGCCCTTTCTGGAGTAGCGGGGGCCCGATCCGTTTCTCGCTACGACCGCCCGAGAATCCGCGAGACCAGCCGCCACCCAGTTTGAAGGTCCGGGTCACCCTTTCACGCGGTCGAGGTGATCACTTGCAGAAAGTGCTGCTTTGCTTTGGTCGTCCTTACTTCGACAGCCCGGCGGCTTTGAGGGCCGCTCTACGGACCGAGAAGCCCGTTGACCGTGTTGTTGACGCCGTCGACGGTGTTGTTGACGCTATCGACGGTGGTGCCGACGCTGTCGACGGTGCTGTTCACGGTGTCGGTGGCTCCGCCCGTCCCGGGCAAGCTGACGTCGGGCACGGTAACCGTCGAAGAGCCCGACGAGCCTCCGCTTGAGGAGCCCCCCGAGCCTCCGGACTCGCCGTGAGCGCTGACCGTCGAAGAACCTGACCCTCCACCTGAGCCACCAGCGCCGCCGGTCCCAACGCCCGTGCCGTTGCCTCCGGGGCTCCGGCCCGCGCCGGTGGTGGAGCCGAGGCCGGAATTCGACCCAACGGATGAACCGGCCCTGCTAGCAAGTGCCAGGACCGCTCGGTTCAGCCCTTTGGGATCGGTCGGATCCGTCTGGGCGGAGGCGGGAGTAGCGGGAGTAGCGTCGGGGCCGCTCGTGAGCGCGGCGAGACCGCTCGTGACGCCGGAAAGGCTCGCCCCAAACCCGATCAGGGCGGCCACCGTCACAGGCAGAGCGCATAGCGCCGCGCCAGCCATCGCACATGATGCCGTCCGGCGTTGCCACCAAGCGAGTAGTCCATTACTCATCGCAACCGTCTGCACGCACTCTTACCCACCGAGAGGGACTCCTACGCGGCGGCCGGGGCCCATCCCCGGTTGACGGGGTTGGGGACCACTGCGCAGCAGCAACGGGCGGAATTACCTCGCTTCGGTGTGACGACTTCCACGTCAGTGCCGCTTTTCGTCCAAAGCGGCTACTCCGACAGCCCGGCGGCTTCGAGGGCCTGAGCCTTGGTGTCATACCCCCGGCAATGGACCACCTTTCCGTTGCTAAGGGTGAACACCTGCCAAGTGTGGTTTTCGACGTTCGCGCCGGTCTCCTTGCCACGGCCCGATTGACGCACGCGGACTACGACGGAGTCCCCTGCGTCGACCATCTCTTCAGCCTGGAAGCTGAAATCGTCGAACGCTTCCGACCATTCTCGAAGGAATTCGCGGACCTCGGCAGGACCGTGTGCGGTCTGAATCTCTGGAAACGCGCCCACGTAATCCCACTCGACGTTTTCATCGAGGATCGAGAACAGGTCCTCCGGATTCGCGGGAGCGGATTCGGGCATAGCCCGCCGCAGAATCTCCACGTTCTCCTCCGACATCGGCCGCCCAGTATCTCGCGCCCGATGCGGATGATCGGAAACCGTGGCGGATGAGCCAGGGTGCGAGTGCCACATGAAGTTCGCGTTAATGCTCAGCACGCTCGACTTCGACTCCGCGATCCGCGGGTATCCACCCACCCCGCTTGCTCTTCGGGTTCTCACAGCCGGAGAAACGCGGGACAGGGAGTCGTCGAGGGTGCCCGCCGGGACCAGGGGCACCCCGGCGCTCCTTGCATCTCATCCGCAGGGGAAGGGGGAGGGTGCAAGAGCGAATCTGGGCATCCAAGGACGGTCCGAGTGCCCTTTGAAGTTCAGCGTTCCGATCTCCTTCCCGTGTTTTCTGCTGGCGGCTCTGGGTAGTCCCGAGGAGGAACACGACGGCGAATTGAGAGGTAGCCAATGGCAAAGCAGGATGCGAAGCCCCGGCGCTCGAAGTCGGGCAGCAAGACAACCGCATCGAGCAACGGCGGTTCCACCCGCACACGGAGGAGCGGTCGGCGTTCGTCCGCCAGGCCGCACGACCAGAAGGCGGCAGAAAACGCGCCGAAGGGGACCGTCCCTGAGCGCGAGTACAAGGACTACACGCTTCTTCACCCAGGCTCGATCAGTGATTCCGACGAGCCCGACGTCCTCCTCGATGTTCCGGTCGTAAACGTCGACGAGATCAACTTCGAACTCGACAACCTGCACGCACGGGTGTCGCTGCACGCCGAGGTGCTCGATCTCGTTCGCCTCAGCGTGGGAGTCCAC
>DATDKQ010000122.1:0-2439 GCA_036519915.1 Solirubrobacterales bacterium
GATCCTCGATCACCTGCGGCTCCCGGGTGAATGCGACCCGCCCCGCAAAGCCACGGCCGACGGGCAGGCGAAATCCGCGCTCCACCTCCTCCTCGAGGCCCCTCGCGGCCCGGGCGGCGAGCGTCCGGCCCCCCTCCTCAACCAGAAGGACTGCCGCGGTGTCCACCTTGAGGATGTCAGCGACACGGTCGAGCAACTCTCTGAGGAGATCGTCGAGGTCGAGGTACGCGAGCGCCGACTCGGTGACCCGCTGCACGTCCTCGAGCCGGATGACCTCATCCATCGCCCGCGCCTCTCGGGCGCTCTCCTCGTGGTTGGTTCGATCTGGGGTCATCTGCGAGCCGGTCAAGGTTCGCAGGTCGGCCTTATTCGGCGGCGGTGTTTGTGGCCGCCGTTGGTGGCGAAGCCGTCGACCTACTCGGTGGAGATGCTCGGATCGGCCTGAACCTTCTCCGGAATGATCATCAGGAAGTTGGCCTTGGCGGAGGCGACCAGGCTCTGGATGCGATCGGCCTCGTCCGCCTGGTCGGTCGCCCGCAGTTCGTCGCCGTAATGGCCGAGCAGGTCCTCGAGGTCGAGCTGGCCCTCGGCGTCCAGCTCCTCGAGCTTCACCTTCGCGCCCTCGCCGAGGCGCCGCTGAATCGCGTCGCGGTCGAGGTTGAGCTCGTTATCGATCCGCACGTAGACCCGACCACCGGTCATCCCGGCACAGGCCCAGGGCCCGATGTCGCCCAGAACCGCTGCGCGTCCGGACGTCATGTACTCGAAGGCGAAGCCCTTGGCGTTGGCGCGATCGACGACGCAGCCCTGTGAGTCGTCGACGGGCTGCTCGGGCTCGCCTGCCAGCACCACGTCCGCGCCTGAGAGCCGGATGCAGAAGCGCGAGTCGGCCGAGCCCTGCACGAAGAGCCGGCCGCGCTGAGCGCCGTAGGCGAAGGACTTGCCGACGGAGCCGTTGATGCGCTTCCCGTCAGCGTTCTTGCCCTTCAGGATCGAGACGGTGCCGCCCAGCATCGTCTTGCCGACGCCGTCCTGTGCCCCGCCCTCCACGCGGCAGGTGACGCCCCACTCGTTGAACGCACCGAAGCCCTGGCCCGCGACGCTCCCTCCGTTGAAGACCAACTGAGCGAGGTCGTCGTTCTCGGTGCCCTCGGGCGCGCCGTCGTAGATCCGGGCGCGGGCGATCGCCCCAGAGAGCTCGGTGCCGAGGACGCGGTCGTGTGCGTCGGTCCGCCGCGGGAACTCGACGCTCACGCAGGAGCCGTCGAACACCCTGTCGGCGATCTGGGCGATCTCGTGTGAGGCCTGCTTCGGTTCCATCCGAAGCGGCTTCGCGCGGACCAGGCCGGCCTCGGCGCGCGCCTCGACCAGCGCCTCCTCCTCGACTGGCAGGTCGATCGGCTCGAGGTCGAGGAACTCCTCGAGCGGGGTGATCAGCGGTGCGAGGTCGATCTTCTCCTGGTGGGAGACCTGCTCGAGCAGGTCGTAGCGGCCGACCAGGTCCTGCGCGCGGTCGTACCCGAGCGAGCCGACCACAGCCTTGACCTCCTCACCCATCGCCTGGAAGAAGCGGGCGCAACTCTCAGCAGCATCCGCACCGGGCGGCGTGAACTTCTTCAGGCCATGCTCCTGGGCCTGCTCCACGGTCTCGATCTGGGTGGCGATGCCGACGTGGCAGGTATCCAGCTGGCAGCCCCGGCAAATCGTGCAGCCGAGGGACACCATCGCGAGGGTGCCGAAGGCGACCCTGTTGGCTCCCATGCAGTGGAGCTTCACGATGTCCTGGGCGTGCCGGTAGCCGCCGTCCGCCCAGATTTCGACCCGGTTGCGGATGCCCGCCTCCATCAGCGCGCGGTGCACCGCGCGGGTGCCGATGTCCGACGGCAGGCCGACATGCCGGAGGGCGTGCTGGCGCGCCGCGCCGGTGCCGCCCTCGAAGCCGGAGAGGGTGATGATGTCGGCGCCGGCCTTGGCGATGCCGAGACCGATCGTGCCGATATTGGGAACGACCGGAACCTTGACCGAGACGCGCAGGTCGGGGTTGACGGTCTTGAGCTCGTCGATCAGCTCCGCGAGGTCCTCGATCGAGTAGAGATCGTGGTTGTTCGAGGGGGAGATCAGGTCGGTGCCGGGAGTGGCATTACGGGCCGATGCGACCTTCTCGGAGACCTTCTTGCCTGGCAGGTGACCGCCCTCGCCGGGCTTGGCGCCCTGGCCGATCTTGATCTCGGCGACGTAGGAGGAGTTGAGCATCTCGGCCGAGACGCCGAAGCGGCCGGAGGCGACCTGCTGCCCGCGCCACTTGCGGAACTTGCCGTACATGTCCTGGATCTCCCCACCCTCCCCGTTGATGCAGAGGATGTTGATCGCCTTGGCGGCCTCGGCGTAGGCGCGGAAGGCCGGTTCGGACTGGGAGCCGAAGCTCATCGAGCTGATCAC
>DATDKQ010000123.1:0-2338 GCA_036519915.1 Solirubrobacterales bacterium
GCCGATCGTGATGGTCACCGCCTACGACTACCCCTCCGCCCAGATCGTCGACGAAGCGGGAGTCGACATCGTGCTGGTCGGGGACACCGCCGCGATGGTCGTCCTCGGCTACGACGCGACCACGCCGGTCGGCATGGAGGAAATGCTGATGATGGCGGGTGCGGTTCGCCGCGGCCTCGAGCATCCGCTGTTGATCGGCGACATGCCGTTCGGCTCCTACGAGGGGTCGAACGAGCAGGCGATCGAGAACGCCCAGCGCTTCGTCAAGGAGGCCGGCTGCGCCGCGGTGAAGCTGGAACGCGGCGGTCCCTCCGTCGACCGGGCCCGGGCGATTGTCCGCGCCGGGATCCCGGTGATGGGGCACGTCGGGCTCACCCCGCAGACGGCCACGGCGCTCGGCGGCTTCAAGGCTCAGGGGCGCACCGCGGAGACCGCGGCGAAGCTTACCGAGGAAGCGCTTGCCCTGCAGGCCGTCGGCTGCTTCGCGATCGTCTTCGAGGCGATCCCGGCGGCGGTCACGGAAGCGCTCGTCCCGAAGCTCGAGATCCCGGTGATCGGGATCGGTGCGGGGCCGGCGACCGACGGGCAGGTGCTCGTGCTGCACGACCTGCTCGGCGTCTACGACGGCCACCAGCCCAAGTTCGTGAAGCGCTTCGCCAACCTCCGGGAGGAATCGCTGAAGGGCGTGCGGACCTACACCGAGGAGGTCCGCGCCCGGCGCTTCCCCGACGAGAACGAGCACACCTACTCGATCCCGCAGGAGGAGCTCGAGGAGTTCGCCCGCTACCTCGAGGAGGAAGCGCTGGTCGGCACCGACACCCCCTGGGACTGGTAGCGACCCCTATCTGCGGGGCGCGTGCATGCCGCCCGATCGATGCATGCACCGGTCAGCTCGCCGATCGCCACACCAGCCAGCGCGCCCGCGATCACATCCAGCGGGTAGTGCACGCCGGTATGGACGCGGGAGTAACCGATCAGGGCCGCGAGCGCGTAGAGCGGGGGCCCGGTCCAGGCGAGCTCCCGGCCTGCGCCCGTCGCGAACGCGAACGCCGCAGCTGTGTGGCCCGAGGGAAACGAGCGGGAGGTGGGCATCCTGACGCGCGGTCCTGCGCCCATGAACAGCCCCTTGCGGTCGGGTCGCTGCCGTCGCAAGAGCGGCTTGAAGGCGAGGTTGACGACCGCCGAGGTGACGCCGACGGATGCCATGCCCCGCACCGCCGCCCGGGTGCCACTCCGGCCCCCGACCAGCGCGAGCACAAGCGCGAGCCCGATCGAGATCCGTGAGTAGTTCGCGGCCTGGGAGAGCCGGGCGAGCGGCGCGTCGAGCACGGGCGTGCGTGTATCCGCCACCGCCCTGTAGAGCGCCAGGTCGAGGCGCCTGACCTCCGACGCGGCGCGTCCCGCCCACCCCGATCTCACCAGGTCAGCTCGATCTCCAGCTCGCGCTCGTCGGTCTCCAGCTCGAGCTCGACCTTGACGTTGACTTGGTCCGGAACGTGGACCTTGAACTGCATGCCGCCGCGCTCGAACTCGATGTCGTTGTTCTGGGCCAACTTGTCCGCGAAGGCTCGCAGTCGGGTCGCGGCCTCTTCCCGCGACATCGTCTCCTTCGTCTCAATCTCCAGGATGTCCATCAGGTCTCCTTTGTCTGAGGGGTGCGTCCGGCCGCGATGGCGACCAGGGCCCGGATGCCGTCCAGGGCGGTTTCGGGGATGGCCGCCGAGGGTGAGGCCCCGGGGTGATTCCTCGCGATCCGCACGCGCAGGGCGCCCGGTTTGATGCGGAACCGCAGCGGCGGGTCGAGCGTCACGGCCTCGCCGTCGATGCCCGCAGCCACTTGGTGGTCGGAGCGAACCTCGAACTCAGGTGCCGACCACTCACGCCAAGGGCGCTGGGCGAACCGTCCCGGTCGGCCTGTGGGCGCCCCCGCGACCGTGATGCCCAGCTTGCCGTCGTCGATCCGCGGGCGCGTCCCCGATCCCACGGCGCTGCCGAGCCGGTAGCGGTTGTTCGAGACCAGAACCGCGGCTCCGGAGCGGTGCTCCTGGCCTCCGGGGCCATTCCACTCGAGGTCGAGGTTGCCGCCCGCTCCGAGCACGTCGGGGACGGTGTCCAGCAGGGTGCGCAATTTGGCTTCCCGGTATCCGGGCCTCTGGACCGCCTCCGCGTAGAGCCCGAGCGAGACGTTGTTGACGAAGACGCGGCCGTTCACCTCGGCCAGATCGACCCGGCGCTCCCCGCCGTCGACGAACGCGTCCAGCGCACCGACCACGTCATCGCGGTCGACGCCCAGGTCGAGCGCGAAGTGGTTCCGTGTCCCTGCCGGCACGCACGCGTA
>DATDKQ010000124.1:0-3177 GCA_036519915.1 Solirubrobacterales bacterium
GGCGGCCTGCTGGAGGCGGGCGGCGGCGTTCACGGCCTCACCCGTGACGCGCAGGTCTCCGGCCCCCGCGACCGCGAGGACCTCGCCGGTCTCGATCCCCACCCGCACCGCAAGCTCGCCATCCAGCTGGGAAACCCGCTCGGCGACGGCCAGCCCCGCCGCCACGGCGCGATCCGGGTCGTCGCCGTGGGAGACCGGTGCGCCGAAGACCGCCATCACGGCGTCGCCGATGTACTTCTCGACCGTTCCGCCGTGCTGTTCCAGAGCGTTCTTCGCCGCCTCGAAGAACGGCTCCAGGCGTCTGCGCAGATCCTCGGGATCGAGCTGCGTCGCAAGCCGGGTGGAGCCGACCAGATCGGCGAACAGCATCGTCGCGATCTTTCGTTCTCCTCCCAGAGTGCTCACCGTTTGAAGATAACGGCGGCGGGAGCCGGGAGGATTTATGTGGTCAGGCTGCCGGTTGAGCCTCCGGATCGGGCCGGACGATCACGGTGTCCGCGATCTCTGTCACTTCGTCGGCGGGCATGCCGACGCCCTCGGCGTGCTCACCCACCGTCTCGATGTCAGTCGCCTGGTAGATGCACACCGAGCCGAGCGTCCCGTCCTCGTCCTTGACGACGTACAGACATCTTCTCCCCTCAGGCGGGCTGAGTTGGTTGCCGTACAAGCTGCGCAGTTAGCATCGCCCGTCCGGTGGAGAAGATCAAGGTGAAGAACCCGGTCGTCGAGCTCGACGGCGACGAGATGACCCGGATCCTGTGGGCCTTCATCAAGGAGCGGCTGATCCTGCCGTACCTCGATATCGACCTGCGTTACTTCGATCTCTCGATCCAGAGGCGGGACGAGACCGAGGATCAGATCACGGTCGAGGCCGCCCAGGCGATCAAGGAGCATGGGGTGGGCGTCAAGTGCGCCACGATCACCCCGGACGAGGCGCGCGTGGACGAGTTCGGCCTCAAGGAGATGTACCGGTCGCCCAACGGGACGATCCGGAACATCCTCGGCGGCGTCATCTTCCGCGAGCCGATCGTGATCTCGAACGTCCCGCGATTGGTGCCAGGCTGGACCAAGCCGATCATCATCGGCCGCCACGCTTTCGGCGACCAGTACCGCGCGACCGACACGTTGATTCCGGAGGGCGGAGGCCGGCTCGTCCTTTCCTTCCAGCCCAACGACGACACCCAGGGCCCGATCGAGCTGGACGTCTACGACTTCCCCGCCGAGGAGGGGAGCGGGATCGCGATGGCGATGTACAACCGCGACGACTCGATCCGGGACTTCGCTCGCGCCTCTCTCCGCTACGGGCTCGAGCGCAACTACCCGGTCTACATGTCGACCAAGAACACGATCCTGAAGACCTACGACGGCCGCTTCAAGGATCTCTTCCAGGAGATCTTCGACTCGGAGTTCAAGGACGAGTTCGAGTCGAGGGACCTGACCTACGAGCACCGGTTGATCGACGACATGGTCGCCGCGGCGCTCAAGTGGGAGGGCGGCTACGTCTGGGCGTGCAAGAACTACGACGGCGACGTCCAGTCGGACACCGTCGCGCAGGGCTTCGGCTCGCTCGGCCTGATGACGAGCGTCCTGATGACCGCTGACGGCAAGACCGTCGAGGCCGAGGCCGCCCACGGGACGGTCACCCGCCACTACCGCCAGCACCAGGAGGGCAAGGGCACCTCGACCAACCCGATCGCCTCGATCTTCGCCTGGACCCGCGGCCTCCAGGCCAGGGGCCGCATGGACGAGACACCCGAGGTCAGCGAGTTCGCCGAGACCCTCGAACGCGTCTGCATCGAGACGGTCGAGAGCGGGAAGATGACCAAGGACCTCGCCCTGCTGATCGGCCCCGATCAGGAGTTCCAGACGACCGAGGAGTTCCTCGCGTCCATCGACGAGAACCTGAAGGCGGCGGTGGCCTAACCCCGGGGCGCTTTACTCGGCCATGGAGCGATCAAAGCGCCCCGCGACCTGCCGCCGCGTCCAGCAAGCGCCCGACGCGGTCGGCGACGACCGCATGCCGACGAGTGACGTCCCACCAAGTGAACCGAAGGACCGTGTAGCCCGCCACCGCCAGGCGGCCATCCCGATCCCGGTCGGCTTGGAAGGCCCGCCGGGTGCCATGTGTCGCGCGTCCGTCGACCTCGACGACCAGCCGGGCCTTTGGCCAGAGGAAGTCGACGGCGTAGTCGAGCAGCGGAGCGTTTACCTCCGGCTGGGGAAGGCGGTGGCGGCGACAGAGCACTAGGAACCGCTCCTCGAGCTCGCTGCGCGTGGCCGTCGATCCAACCTGGTGACGGGCCAGCACTCGTCGCAGCTTCCGGGCACCAGGATGCCCGGGATGGCGGCGCAGGAGTTCAACGAGGTCGTCCGCGGCCACCAGCTTCAATCTGTCCGCTTCATCGACCGCGCGCTCAAGCGGCCGTGTGTCAATCATGCTCCCGAGGTCAAGGATTGTCCGGGCGGGGCCGGTCGCCGGAATCTCCCAGTGGGTGGTGAGCTCGTCGTCGGGGAGTCGCCGAGGACGATGGACTCGGATACCGCGTCGTCGCCGACGACCGGCACGCGTTCGGAGTGTCACGTCGATCAGGTCGGGTTCGACCTGAGGTCGGATCGACCAGAGCGCCGCGGCGGAACGGTGGCTCAGCACCGCGCCATGGCCGCACGCTAGAACCGCCCCCATCCACTGCCCCCTCCTGGCCAGCCTTCGGTGTCCGACGGCGTAAACGCCTCGATGAAGGCGATGCAGCCATCCCGCTGCGACGCGCCCCCTCACCCAGTCCTTGCTGAAGCCGAGGGCATAGAGTTGCGCCGCCGATAGGACCCCGTACTGGCGCTCAGTCAATTCCGCAATCACTCCTGACGTGTGCGGGGCGCTTTCATCGGCCATACGACGAGTAATGCGCCCCGCGCGCCGAATCGCCCCCGGACTTAAGGAGAACAAAGCGTGAGCAGCCCCGTCAACGTCACAGTCACCGGAGCCGCCGGCCAGATCGGCTACGCGCTCCTCTTCCGCATCGCCGCGGGGGAGATGCTCGGCTCGGACACCGAGGTCAGCCTCCGACTGCTGGAGATCCCCGACGCGGTCAAGGCGGCCGAGGGCACCGCGATGGAGCTCGAGGACTGCGCCTTCCCGCTGCTCCGCGGTATCGACATCTCGGACGATCCCAAGGAGGC
>DATDKQ010000125.1:0-4942 GCA_036519915.1 Solirubrobacterales bacterium
GGCCGATGTTCCTTCGGTAGCGGGTGAGATCGACCTCCGCCCTCCAGTTTTCCGCGCGAATCCTGCACTCTGGCTTCCGGGCCCGACGGTGTCGGTCACCGAGAGGTGGTAGCGCTTCGGCGCACACTTCCAGAGCGCCCTCTTGTACTTCTTCTTCTTTGCCGCTACGGCGGTGGGGCCGCCGCTCGAACCGACCGCGGGGGCCACCGCGACCAGCGCCGCGGTCAACGCAAGGATCAAGAGACTCATCAGCCCGATGCGCCTTCCGGCATCACTCTGATCGTCGTTTCCCATCGCTCTCCCCTTGCTGGACGAGTGGGGCGAGGCTAGGGGGTGTCGCTCATCAAATGCTCATCGCGCGATCTCGCGCTAGCTGCGGCAGCCAACCGGCACGCGAGAGCCGCCCCGAGAGGCGGCTCCAACGCTGGGGTCAAACGACCCCGCTGCCCGCAGGGCGGGCCCTCCCAAACTGGATCGGCTCTGAGAGGTCCGGCGGCGCGAGCCGCCGAAGTTCGTTCTACGCGGCGATCCGCTCGGGCACGCCGGCCCGATCGTGCAGCGGATGCGGGGCACCGGAGGCGAGGCCGGACGGCCGCCTCTCGCAGTCCCGCACCGGCTCGGGCTCGATCCCGTACTCGCCGAGCGTCGCGAAGTCGATCATCAGGTCGGCCGCGTCGAGCAGCCGCTCTCTTATGTCTATGAGCTTGCCTGTCATGGGAGGCAAGCTATGGATGGCCTCGGACGGAACCTGCGGCTTTGCAGGCGAAATTGCAGCCGGAACTCAGACGCCCTCGACGGCGAAGAGATGCTGCTCCTCGGGCACGCCCCGCAGCGAGACAGGGCCGCGATCGGCGAACTCGATCCCGGAGCCGGCCACCAGGCTCCGGACGGTGGCTGAGACCAGGATCTCCCCCGACTCCGCCGTGTCGGCGATGCGCGCAGCCAGATGCACGGCGATCCCCGCGACCTTCCCGCCGACCCGCTCCGCCTCGCCGGTATGAAGCCCGCACCGCACCGGGATCCCGCTCTTGCGCAGCCCATCCCGAATGGCCACGGCAGCACGAATCGCCCGACCCGGGCCATCGAACGTGGCCAGGAAGCCGTCACCCGCGGTGTCGACCTCCTCTCCACGGAAGGCATGGAGCTGCTCCCGGACGATGGCGTGATGCCGGTCCAGTAGCTCGGCCCAGGCGCGATCGCCCAACTCGCCCGCCCGTTCCGTCGACCCGACGATGTCCGTTACGAGGATGGTGGCGAGCACACGATCCGGCTCGGCCGGCGCCAGGCGACCGGTGAGGAACCGCTCGACCTCGTCGAGGACGCTGTCCTGATCGCCCACCCACGGCAGGTGGTCGTCGCCAGGCAGCTCGACGAGCTTCGCGCCCGGGATCTGGCTCGCGATCCAGCGTCCCTCCTCGATGTTCGAGTCCAGGTCGCCGGTGCGGTGCAGGACCAGCGTCGGCACGCTGATCGTCGGCAGGACGGCGCGTATGTCTATCTCGGTGTTCATCCGCAGGAGCGTGGCGGCGTCGCCAGGACTGGCGCTCTGCCGGAAATAGGCGGCGAGCCTCTTGGCGAACGCCGGGTCCCGCGCCGCGCTCGGCGCAATCCGCTCGATGTCCGAATCGCTTCCCCAGCGCGTCTCCAGGTCCGCGATGTAGCGCTCCCGCTGCTCCGGCGTCTCGGCCCATGGGTAGTCGGGGCTCCAGCGGCGTTTCGCAAAGATCCCCGAGGTCACCAGGGCATCCACCCTCTCGGGGTGCGTCGCGGCATAGAGGACGGCGAGGTTCCCGCCCTCGGAGTGACCCATCACCGCTGCCCGCTCCGACCCCGCGGCCTCGAGGACGGCCAGCACGTCGTCCATTCGCTCCTCGAGTGACGGCAACTCGCTGCGTGGGACCCGATCCGACAGGCCCGTGCCCCGTTTGTCGAAGAGGATGAGCCGGGAGAACCTCGCGAGCCGGTTGAAGTAGCGGGCCAGCAGCGGCTCCTCCCAGGCGAGCTCGACATTGGACACGAACCCCGCAATCCAGAGCAGATCCAGGGGACCCTCACCGACCACCTGGTAGGCGATGTTGTAGTCGCCGCTCTTCGTGTAGCGCGTCTCGGGCAGGCCGCTAAGTCTCCATCACCCGTCGCCGTCAAGCCCGCTCAGCCGGATATGTTCCGGCCACGTCGAGTCCACGAAGAGGGATCAAATGCTTGCCGTCACGAACTACGACTTCTCCGTGTTCCTCCACGTCTCCGCGGTCGTGGTCGGTTTCGGATCGTCTTCTTCTTCATCCCCACCGACCGCAGACTGCTGCCGATCATCCAGAAGGCGCTGGCGGACGCCGGTGAACGCGAGCTTCAGCTGGCGGATCTGCCGCCGACCTACCAGCGCTGGGGACGCGCGGAGGGTTTCGTCGGTGCGTTCATGGGGATCCTGCTGATCGCCGCGATCTTCTTCATGACCACCAAACCCGGCCTCGGCTAGCGCCCACGCCGGCCGAAGCTGTGTGGGGCCGGCAGCGAGGCGGCCAGCTCGGCCATCGCCGCCTCCCGCACGCCGTCGAAGGAGCGCTTGGAGAGCGCGGTCGGCACCGCCGCCGGCCGGCCCGTCTCGTGGGGAATCGGGGGGGCGATGTGCCGCGGCTTCCGCTCGGGCGCCTCGGGCGGCTGGAGCCGGTCGATCCTCGAGACCACCACGTTGGTCGTGCCCTCACGGTGCTCGAGCTTGCCCGCGGCCTGCACGAATCCTGAGGTCCGCACCGCCAGCCGGCAGCGCTCGACCACCCGCGGCGGCACGATCAGGTTGATCGTCCCGTTCTCGTCCTCGAGCAGCATGAAGACGACACCGTTGGCCGTCGCCGGCCGCTGCCGCGCCACCACCATCCCGGCGACCTTCACTCGCGCCCCGTCCCGGGTGCGGGCGATGGCATCGCTGGACAGCACCTCGGCGGGAAGGCCCTCGCGCAACAGCTCCATCGGGTGCTTGCCGAGCGTCATCCCGGTCGTCCGGTAGTCGGCCACGATCCGGTCCCATGGGCCGAGCGGCGGCAGTGGGGGAGTGGGAGAACCGTCGAGCGCGAGGGCCAGCTGGGCTCCCTCGCCGGTGCGAGCGGCCCGCGCAGCCCCGCCGGCTGCCCAGAGCGCCGGCCGCCTCAGATCCCGATCGGGATCGACCGGCGCCGCACCGTCCTCGACCAGCGAATCGCAGGCCCCGGCCCAGGCCAGCCGCTGCAGCGCAGCCGCCCCGGCGCCGGACCGGCCGGCGAGGTCCGAGACGCTGCGATAGAGGCCGCCCCGACGCCGCTCCTCAACCACCGCCTCGGCATCGACCGCCGTCAGCTCGGTCACGTATCCGAGCCCGACCCGCACCGGCGGATTTCCCGAGGAGCCGGCCGCCGCTCCCGTGGTCTCCACCCGGCAATCGACCTCGCTCACGTTCACGTCCGGCGGCAGGATCTCGACCCCCCGCCGCTGCGCCTCGTGCACCAGGGCGTCCGGCGGATAGAACCCCATCGGCTGCTCGTTGAGCAGGCCGCAGAGCAGCTCCGGTCCGTAGTGAACCCGCAGCCACATCGACTGATAGGCGAGCAGCCCGAACGCCGCCGAGTGCGCCTTGGGGAACCCGAACCCGGAGAACCCTTCGATCTGCCCGAAGACCCGTTCCGCCACCTCGCGCGACACGCCGCGCCCGACCGCACCCTCGATGAACCGCTCCCGGTAGCGCAGCATCGCCGCCTCCGACCGCTTCCGGCTCATTGCCCGCCGCAGCCCCTCGGCCTCTCCCACCGAGAACCCGGCCAGCGCCATCGCCACCTCCAGCACCTGGTCCTGGAAGACGATCGCCCCGAGCGTGTCCCGCAGCGCCGGCTCCAGCGACGGGTGCTCGTAGGGAACCACGTAGGAGGGGTCCTCCCGCAGTCGCTTGCGCCGCTCGATGTAGGGGTGGACCGCGCCGCCCTGGATCGGCCCGGGCCGCACCAGCGCCACCTGAACGGTCAGGTCGTCCAGGTTCTGCGGGAGCGTCCTGGGCAGCATCTGCATCTGCGCACGGCTCTCGATCTGGAACACGCCCGTGGTCTCCGCCCTCTGGATCGAGCTCCACACCTGGTCGTCATCGAGCGGCACCCGCGAGAGATCGATCCGCTCCCCGCGCGTGCGCGCGATCTCATCCACGCACCGCTCTACCGCCGAGAGCATCCCCAGCCCGAGCAGGTCGATCTTCAGGAAGCCCGCATCCGCGCACGAGTCCTTGTCCCACTGCACGATCTGCCTTCCCTCCATTGCCGCCGGCTGCACCGGGCAGAGCTCGATCAGCGGCGTGGTCGAGATCACCATCCCGCCGGGGTGCTGCGACATGTGCCGCGGTAGCCCCGCAATCTCCGGCAGCAGCTCAGCCAGCGCCCGCCAGCGGGGGGACCGCGCCCGCAGCCTGCCCAGCGTCTCCTCCATCCGCGCCCAGGCATCCCGGCTCGCCTCGTAGACGTCGACGGCGCGCGCAAACCGCTCGACCTCGCCGAGCGGCAGCCCGAGCGCCTTGCCGAGGTCGCGGATCGCACCGCGCGCCCGGTAGGTGGCGAAGGACGCGACCAGCGCCGAGCGCTCCGCCCCGTACCGCTCGTGCACTCGCGGAATCAGCTTCTCCCTGATGTCCCGCGGGAAGTCGAGGTCGATGTCCGGGACCTCGGTCAGCTCCTCGTTCAGAAAGCGCCCCAGAAAGAGGTCGTTCTTCACCGGATCGATGTGCGAGAGCCCGGTCAGATAGCAAACCAGCGAGCTGACGCTGGAGCCGCGGCCCCGGCCCGGCGGCAGCAGCCGTCTCGCGGAATCCGGCCCGCGCACCTCCACGGCCACCTCCCGCGCCAGCTCGAGCATGTCCTGGTGCAGCAGGAAGAAGCCGGAGAGCCGCAGCTCCCTGATCAGCGCCAGCTCCTCTTCCAGCCGCCGCTCGGCC
>DATDKQ010000126.1:0-2998 GCA_036519915.1 Solirubrobacterales bacterium
CCAGCTCCAGGCCAGCGGCGATCGCAGCCCGGCCCTCGTCGTAGCGCCCGGCCCATGCGGCGCTCTCCGCGACAACCAGCCGCCAGTCCGCGCCAATGTGCGGTTGACCTTGCCCCTGGCCATCGGGTTCCACCCAAGACAACAGTGACGCGGCCAGATCGTCCTCGCCCCGCGCCGTCGCCACTCGAGCCCGGGTGATGCTGGCCCTACGACCCGCGAACCGGAACTCGATGCGATTACGGACTGCTTCAGCCTGTGCGATGGCCTCGTCCCACCGGCCGAGCGCAAACAGGGCTTCGCTGGCGTTGATCCGGTTCAACGCGCCGCGCCGCAAGTCGAATCCCAGTGCTTCGTTATCGGCGATCGCCGTCTCGATCAGTGCGAGGGCCTCCTCGTCGCGGCCGGAGCTCAGCAGCGTGTACCCGAGGTTCATCGTCGCGCGGGCGATGTCTTCGATGGAACCGTGGGCGCGGGCCAGATCCAGCGCTTCCCGAAGGTCCCGCTCACCGTCTTCAATCCGGCCAACTGAAGTCCGCGCCACGCCGGAGGCATTGAGCGCCAGACCTCGGGCGGCGAGGTCACCTTCATCAGCGGCGAGGCACACCGCCCGCTCGGCCTGGGTGACCGCTTCGTCATTCCTGTCCCAGAGGGCGAGCGCCAGGGCGTGGTCGGCCGCGAGTCGAGATCGACCTCGCGCCGGAGGCGCCGAGTCGAGGAGTTTGGCGGCCGCCTCGTAGGCCGCGAACGCCGGCAGGCCGTTGTCGTCCTGCAGCTGGTACCGCGCGATTCGCTGCCACAACTCGGCTCCGCGCTCGGGGTCGCCGGCGATCTCCGGCTCGGCGAGGGCAGCGGTGGCGTACGCAACGGCGCGGTCGAAGTCTCCGGCACGACCCAAGTTCTGCGCCACGCCGACCAACACGTCTCCGCGGGAACGGCCGGTCGCGACTGCGGCGTGGGGCACGCGGGCCCAGAGCTCGAGTACCCGCTGCAGATATTCACCGGCCTGGCCAAAGGCATACACACGCTCGGCCTCCTCGGCCGCAGCCACGTACGACACCAGAGCAGCATGCAGATCGCCGGCCGACGCCTGGTGATAGCCGAGCTCGCCCGGCCCGGTCGACAGGGCCGGCTGTTGCGCCAGCACTCCAGCGATGATCCCGTGCACCGCGGCCCGCTCGCCGGGCAGGAACTGGTCGAGAACTGCCTCGGCCAGCAGCGCATGCCGGAACCAATACGTCGATGTCTCCCGGTCGACGGTCAGGATCGCGGTGTCGACCACCGAATGCAGCGCGGCATGCAGCTCCTCGGCGGAGTCCTGGGAGAGGAGCCGCAGGAGCTCGAAGGTTGCCGGCCGGCCCACGGCAGCCAGCAGCCGGACCAGGTCGCGCGCCCGCGGCTCAAGCTGGCTCACGCGTACGTCGGCGAGGTTACGTACCGCTTCGGGGACGCGTAGCTCGCCCTCGGACCAGATGGCCGCCAGTTCCTCGACGTAGAAGGGATTCCCGTCGGAGCGCCGATAGATCTCCCGAGCCTGCCGTCGGTCGAAGCTGCCGAGGCTGTCCAGCTGAGCCATCACCGCAGCCTGGTCGAGCGGACCCAGGTCCAATCGCGACACCCGGGGGAGGCGGAGGAGCTCGCTGAGCCAGCCGCGTACGGGTGAGGTTCGGGTCACTTCGTCCGACCGGTAGGTCAGGAGCACGACTACCCGGGCCTGAAACTGCGGCGTACCCAGTCCGCGGATCAGGTAGCTGAGCAGGTCTCTGGTGGCGCGGTCAGCCCAGTGCACGTCCTCCACCACGAGCGCGAGCGGGGCATCGTCGCTTCGGATTCGCAGCAGGTCGAGGTACGCCGCGTAGACCCGACCCCGAGCCGTGTCCGGTGACAACTGCGTCGCCGCCTGCTCCGTCTCGCCGCGCCGCCAGTGGTCCAGGACGGCTGGAAGCTCTGTTGCGCCAAGAGACCGCAAGGCATCTACGAGCGGGAGGTAGGGCACCGATCCCTCCGCGAGGTCGACGCATCCGGCACTCAGCACCTGCCAGCCTTCGGCAGTGGCCTGACCACATACCTCCGCGGCCAGCCGGCTCTTCCCGATTCCAGCGTCGCCGGCAATGACTACGGCGACCGGGCCGTCCTCTGCTGCCATGCGGAGTGCCTCGTCGAGGACGCTGGTCTCCGCCAGTCGTCCGACCAACCGAGCCTGCCGCAGACGCCTGGGCATAGGGTCATTATCGACCCGCTGGTCGGCCGCCTCCGCCGTCGGCCGAGGCCTGTTGGTCGGCAGCGGTCAGAGTTCCGGAATGAACAGCGGCGCGGCCACCCCAGCTCCGGTCAGGTTGTCGCACCGGACGAGCTGACGGTCGATCCGACGCAGCGGACAGGGCAACGATGAGTCTGGGAAGGTGATCTTGCGAGTCGCTACCGGCGGATCCGCGTAGAGCGGGCGCGCCATCGCCGGGACAGCCGCTGAGCTGGCCAGCATGATCAGCATCGCAGTCGTTGCGATCCAAGCGGGACGAAAGTTGATCATGGCTGCTACCTCCTCGAGATGTAGTGGTAGCTGCTAGGTTGCGGCGCGGACTGAGCTGCACACATCGCCCAAGCGCCTCAAACGTCGGGGCCGTCGCCTTAGATTTCCGCCGGAACCCCTTAGATTCCTACGTCGCGAGCCCGGCCGCAATAACCTCCGACGCCGCACGCAACGTCTGCAGCTCCGCTTCGGTGGCATCGGCCAGCAAAGCGGCGATTGCTCGCACCCTGGCTGCCCGGCCCTGCTCCAGCAGGCGCTTGCCGGCCGGAGTGGCGGACACCAGTACCACACGCCGGTCAGTCTCCGAGCGCTTCCGCCGCGCCAGTCCGCCTGACTCCAGAGCGCTGACCATCTTGGTGATCGCCGGCGCCGACACCTGCTCCAGCTCAGCGAGCCGGGTCACGGGCTGCGGGCCGGCGAAGACCAACACCGACAGCAGCGAGGCTCGGGGGCCGTCAAGATCGAGGTCGG
>DATDKQ010000127.1:0-5604 GCA_036519915.1 Solirubrobacterales bacterium
GTTCAGCTTCCGCCCGCGCGCGTCCCAGGAGGCGATCCAGGCGGGGAACTCGCGAGCCGGCATCGGCGCGCCGATCAGGAAGCCCTGGGCGGCGTCGCAGCCCATGCCGCGGAGCTGACGCCAGGCGTCGGCGGTGTCGACGCCCTCGGCAACCACCCGGAGGCCCATCTGGCGGGCGAGGTGGACGGTCGAGCGGACCAGGGCCTTGTCGCTGCCGCGCCCGAGGGCGCGGATGAAGGACCGATCGATCTTGAGCTCGTCGACGGTGAGGCCCTTGAGACGGTCCAGGAAGGTGTGGCCGGTGCCGAAGTCGTCGACCGAGATCGAGACGCCGAGGTCCGTCAGGCGCTCGAGGGCGTCCGACGGATCGGCAGCACTCATGACCGCGTCCTCGCTGACATCGAACCGGAGTGCTGATGCGGGGAGGCCGCTCTGGGACAGGGCGGCTGTGATGGCCTTTTCCAGACGCGGGTCGGGCTCCGCCAGGACGTCGGCGGGGAGGTTCACCGAGAGCTCGAGCCGGAGGCCGGAGCGCCACCAGTCGCCTGCGGCGCGGGCCGAGAGCGCGATGACCCGCTCGGTCAGCGCGCGCATGAGGCCGCCGGACTCCGCCAGGTCGAGGAACTCGTCGGGCTGGAGGACGCCGCGCTCGGGATGGAACCAGCGGGCCAGGGCCTCGACGCCCGCGACGCGCGCCGTTGGGAGGTCGACCTTGGGGAGGAAGTGGGTCTGGATCTCGTCATTGCGGAGGGCGGCGGCGAGCTCGTCCTGCAGGGCAAGCCGCTCGAGCAGGTCGGGACCGAGGCCGGGATGGAAGATGCTGAGGGCTCGGGCGATCGCTTGGGTTTCCTCGAGCTCGGTGGGGTCGAAGTCGCGGCCCGTTCCCGCCAGGACCAGATGGCCGCGAAGCCGGCCGCGCACCGGCACCACCAGCGCGGCCTCGGAGCTCGCGCTCTCCGTGAGCTCGCCGTCGACGTAGACGCAGAGGTCGGCTTCAACGGCCTCGGAGGCGAGCTGGAGGGCGCTCTGGACCGCTGCCGCATCGGTGGCGCAGTCCGAGAGCGCGCGCAGATGCCCCGCCGTGCGCTCGCTCGGTCCCGGGATGGGTGGGCTGCCCATTTGAGGTTCGGTCGCGTCCATGTGGATATCCAGCTCCCCCTATCCCACGTGCGCCCAAATCGCGCGGTCGGACCGGGACCAAGTCTCGGGCCGGGCCGGGCGGTGGACAAGCGGTCGAACTACGCGGCCCGGTCCGTAGTTGCCCCGGATGCGTGGTTTCGCGGCCTCGGCGAGGGGCGGTGTCTCTCTAACATCCGGGCTGTGTTCGTTCTGATCGTTGGTTGTGGGCGGGTCGGCTCGTCGGTGGCGCGCACGATGCTGCGCGAGGGTCACGAGGTGTCCTGCCTGGATGAGGACCCCGAGGCGCACGCGCGCCTCGAGGTGAACCTGGAGAAGTCCTGGGAGGACGCGGGAGGTCAGTTCACTGTTGGGACCGGACTGGAGGAGGACGCGTTGACCGCCGCCGGCATCGAGCGGGCCGACGCGTTCATAGCCTCCACCGATGGGGACAACACGAATATCGTCATCTCTCAGATCGCGAAGCGGAGATTCAATGTGCCGACTGTGGTCGCGCGGATCCTCGACCCGCTCCGGGCCGAGTGGTATTCGAAGCAGGGGGTGAACACCGTCTGCCCGACTCGGATCGCGATTGAGATGCTCGAGAAGGAGGTTCTGCAGGCGGCCGGCGCCGAGTCAACCAGCTGACCGATGGCAGAGGGGAAGTACATCATCATCGCCGGGGCCGGCAAGGTGGGATGGAACCTGGCCCGGGAGTTGCTCGAGAAGGGTCACGAGGTGACCGTGATCGAGGACAACCGGAACCGGTACCTGACCGTCGAGCAGGAGCTCGAGCACAACATCCAGTACGGGGACGCCTCGGAGCTGTGGGTGCTGGAGCGGGCCGGGATCTCGCGCGCCGACCTGGTTGTCGCGGTGACCGGCGACGACGAGGACAACATGCTGATCTGCCAGGTGGCGAAGGAGAAGTACCTGGTCGACCGGATCATCGCGCGGGTGAACAACCCGCGGAACCGGCCGCACTTCGAGCTGCTGGGGATCAAGCCCTACGTGTCGGCGACGGACCTGATTCTTCGATTGCTGGAGCACGAGGTGCCGGAGTACGGCCTGGTCCACCTGCTCGACCTTCCCGAGGAGCGGCTGGAGATCATCGAGATGATGCTCGGCGACAACAGCAGGGTCGCCGGCATGAGGGTAGGGGACCTGAACATGCCGGAGGGCAGCCTGCTGATCTCGATCCTGCGCGAGGGGCAGGGGGGCTTCGTGCCCACTCCCGACACGGTCCTTGAGGCCGGGGACGAGGTGCTGGCCGTCCTCGATCCGGGATTGGAGGAGGAGTTGAAGGTCTTCTTCGGGTCCGACGGTGCCGGAGCGGACTGAGTTCCTGCTGATCGGGGGTTTCGCCTCCGGTTACTGCGCCGCCGAGCTGCGCAAGAGGGGTGCGGACGGGAAGATCGTGCTGGTCGGGCGGGAGACGGACCCGCCGTACGAGCGGCCCCCGCTTTCCAAGGAGCATTTGCGTGGCGAGGCGAGCCGGGAGGACGCGTACGTCAACCCGCTCTCGTGGTACGAGGAGAACGGGGTCGAGCTGCGGACGGGGACGAATGTGATGTCGCTCGATCTGGAGGCGCGGACGGCGAAGCTGCAGGGCGGGGACGAGGTGGAATTCGAGAAGGCGCTGATCGCCACCGGTGCGAACGTGAACATTCTTCGGGTGGACGGGGCGAACCTCGATCGCATCCACTACCTGCGGACGTTCGGCAACTCGGAAAACATCCGGGCCGATGCCGAGAAGGCCGACCGGGCGGTGCTGGTGGGCGGCAGCTACATCGCCTGCGAGGTGGCCGCGTCACTGAAGTCGCAGGGGACCGACTGTGTTCTGGTGATGATGGAGGACGTGGCGCTGTCGCGAACCTTCGGCGATCAGGCGGGGCGGTGGTTCCAGGAGCTGCTCGAGTCGAAGGGAATCGAGTTCCACGGCGGCGAGTCGCTCGCGGCGTTCGAGGGGGATGACCACGCGAGCGCGGTCGTCACGGAGAGCGGCGAGACGATCGAGGGCGACATGGTCGTGATCGGGGCGGGGGTGAGGCCGGACGTGATGGTGGCCCAGCGGGCGGGCTTGGAGATCAACGCGGACGACGGCGGAATCCGCTGCGACGAGACGCTGCAGAGCTCGGTTGAGGGGATCTTCGCGGCCGGTGATGTCTGCTCGTATGAGAGCCGCGTGCACGGCCGGCGGCTGCGTGTCGAGCACTGGGACGTGGCGATGCAGCAGGGGCAGCATGCTGCGAAGGCGATGCTCGGAGACACGCAGCCGTACGAGGCAGTGCCGTACTTCTTCAGCGACCTCGCTGACTGGGTAAGCCTCGAATACGTGGGGCCGGCGACCGACTGGGACGAGGAGATCTGGCGCGGGGACCCGGACGCCGGCGAGTTCGCGGTCTTCTACCTCAAGGACGGCAGGGTGGCGGGCGCCTTGAGCGTGGAGCGCTCGGAGGATCTTGGCCACGCGCGCACGCTGCTCGCGGAGGGCGTGGACGTCTCGAACGATGAGGCGAAGGCGCTGCTCGGGGACCCGGACAGCGACCTGGCTGAGATGACACCCTGAGGCGAATTTCGCCCGAGGACACTCGCTATCGTTCTCGCCGCCTTCCGGGGTCGTCTAGCCGGTAAGACGCCGGCCTCTGGAGCCGGAGACCTAGGTTCGAGTCCTAGCCCCGGAGTTCGCCGCGTATCGTGAGCGTTTCCCGGCTGGTAGACGGAAAAGTGCTCACGATCTGATGGATCCGGTGAGTCGGGGAGAGTTGCTACCTTGCGCGGCCGTATGTGGCGCCTGCGACATGTTTTCGTTCCGGTCGCGGCGGTTGGAGCGGGACTCGCTCTCTCGGCCTGCGGTGGCGACAGCTCTCCCGAGACTCCGATCGCGGCCCCGACGACGACGCAGCCGAGCCAGGGCAAGACGGAGTTCATCGCCCAGGCGGACTCGGTCTGCGCCGAGGCGAACAGCTCGATCGAGCAGTTCGCCGCGTCCGGCCAGGGACTCACCGAGGCGGACCAGATCGCCCAGCTCCGCCAGGGCGTCGTGGACCAGATCAAGCAGCTCAACCCGCCCAGCGACCCGACCCTGGACCAGTTCCTGACGGCGATGTCCGACCAGGTCTCAGCCGGCCAGAAGATCGGCCTCGCCGTCCAGCGCGGCGAGGACACCACGCAGTTCGAGACCGAGCTCGACAACGCCAAGACCCAGGCCGAGACGGCCGCGGCCTCCTACGGCTTCAAGGAGTGCGGCCAGCTGATCACGTCCTCGGGCACCAGCACCAGCAGCTCCAGCAGCTCCAGCAGCTCGGGCTCATCCAGCAGCAGCGGCGGCGTGGTCACCCCGAGCGCGCCCAGCACCACACCCCCCGTCAGCGGTGGGACCGGCGGCGGCACGGGGAGCGGCACTTCCGGCTCCGGCACGGGCAGCGGCACGTCCGGCTCCGGCACTGGCGGCACCGGAGGCAACTCCGGCGGCGTCAGCCCCGGCTAGGCCGCTACTTCAGCCCACGTCCCATAGAGCTCCGCGTACCGCCCGCCCGCCGCGATCAGCTCGTCGTGTGTGCCGCTCTCCACGATCCGACCGTTCTCGAGCACCGCGATTCGGTCCGCGTTCCGGATGGTGGAGAGCCGGTGCGCGATCACGATCGCGGTTCGTCCCTGCAGCAGCCGCTCCAGTCCCGCCTCGATCGTCCGCTCGGTGCGTACGTCCACGTTCGAGGTCGCTTCGTCCAGGATCAGGATCCGCGGCTCGGCCAGGAGCGCTCTGGCGAACGCGATCAGCTGCCGCTGGCCCGCGGAGAGCGCCACTCCACGCTCGCCTACCTCCGCCTCGAACCCACCGGGCAGCCGCCGGATGAAGTCGCCGGCCCCGATCACGTCGGCCGCCGCCTCGATCTCCTCGTCGCTCGCGTCCGGCCGCCCGAAGGCGATGTTCTCCCGCACCGTTCCCGAGAACAGGAACCCCTCCTGAGGGACGATCCCGAGCTGGCTCCGCAGACAGGTCGAGCTCAGATCGCGCAAATCATGCCCATCGACCAGCACCCGCCCCCGCTGCGGATCGTAGAACCGCGAGACCAGCTTCGCGAACGTCGACTTCCCGGCGCCCGTCTCGCCGACCAGGGCCAGAGTCTCGCCGGCCGGCATGTGAATCGAGATGTCCTCCAGCGCCCACGCCGCATCGTCCTCCTCCTCGTCGCTCCTCTCGATCTTTCCGCTCGACCGCTTCAGCCCGGCGGTTCGGTCAAGCCCATAGGAAAACCAGACACCATCCATTTCGATCTCACCGCGCAGCTTCCCGGGATCGAGGGCGCCCGGCTTGTCGACCATGTCCGGCTCCGTGTCGAGCAGGTCGAAGATCTTGTCCAGCGCAGCCATCCCCTGCTGGTAGGTCGTGTAGAGGTTGGAGAGCTGCTGGATCGGATCGAAGAAGGTGGAGAGGTAGCCGACGAACGCGACCACGATCCCGATCTGCGCGTTCCGAGCCGACTC
>DATDKQ010000128.1:0-3808 GCA_036519915.1 Solirubrobacterales bacterium
GTCGGAGCGACGGGTGGAGTCGCACATCGTCAAGGGCTGGTGGAAGGACACCGGGAGGCTCGAGGACATGCTGGAAGCGAACCGCCTGGTCCTCGAGGACATCGAGCCGCGGATCGACGGCGAACTGGATGCGGAGTCCCGGGTCGAGGGCCGGGTCGCGATCGAGAAGGGAGCGAAGCTCGAGCGGACCGTCGTTCGGGGGCCCGCCATCATCGGGGCCGGCACCAGGCTGACCGACTCCTACATCGGGCCCTATACGGCGATCGATCGCGACGTCGTGATCACCGGCTCCGAGGTCGAGCACTCGATCGTCCTGGCCGGCTCCAGCATCCGCGACCTGCACGCGCGGATGGAGGCCAGCCTGCTGGGCAAGAACGTCAGCCTGAGCCGCAGCGAGGGAATGCCGAAGACGCTGCGCTTCCTGGTCGGCGACAACGCGGACATCTCGATCCCATGAGGGTCCTGGTCACGGGAGCCAACGGGATGCTGGGGCAGGACGTGGTCCGGGTCGCCGGGGACATGCGCCACCAGGTGATCGCGCTGAGCCACGACGACCTCGACGTCACTGACCCGGCCAGGGTCGAGAGGATGATCACGCGGGAGCGCCCCGGGGCCGTGATCAACTGCGCGGCCTGGACCAGCGTCGACGGCGCCGAGGAGTCGGAGCGGGAGGCGTCGCTTGTCAATGGGCAGGGCGCCGGCTTCGTCGCCGACGCGGCGGCGAAGGTCTCCGCCAAGGTCATCTACCCCTCGACCGACTACGTCTTCAACGGCGAGGGCGGGCCCTACGGGGAATCGGACGATCCCGATCCGATCAATGCTTACGGACGCACCAAGCTCGCCGGCGAGCGGGCCACGGCGCTGGTCAACGGACAGAGCTTCATCGTCCGCACCTCCTGGCTCTTCGGCCCGCACGGCGGGAACTTCGTCGAAACCATGCTGCGCCTCGGCCGGGGTGGTGGGCCGGTGGTCGTGGTCCACGACCAGGTCGGCTCCCCCACCTACACGGGCCACCTGGCGGTCGGGCTGCTGCGCCTGGTCGACAGCTCTGCCTATGGCATCCACCACATGGCGGGAGAGGGCAGCTGCTCCTGGTACGACTTCGCGCTGGAGATCTTCAGGCAAGCCGAGGTCGTGACGCGGGTCATGGCGACAACCACGGACATGATGGAGCGGCCGGCGAAGCGCCCCGCCAACTCGGTCCTGGTGAGCCGCCGCTCAGCTCCGATCAACCTGCCGCCCTGGCAGCGAGGCCTCTCCGACTACCTGGCCCGGCGCGGCCACGTCGAGGCGGAGGAGCCTCCGCGCCGGCAGCGATCGAGTGCCTCACGGCGCCAGCCGATGCTCGACTGGACGGCCCGCGAGCGCGAGGAGCGCGAGGCGGACGGCGAGGAGATCACCGGGGAGAGCGAGCTCCCTCTCGAGGACGTGACCTGGGAGGACGGGTCAGACGGGGCGGACAAGGGAGCGGACGCGGCATGAGGCTGCTGATCGCGGGCGGCGCCGGCTTCATCGGCTCGAACTACGTGCGGCGCCGCCTGGACGGCCACCCCGACGACACCGTGCGGGTGCTCGACAAGCTCACCTACGCCGGCCGTCGCGAGAACCTCGACGGCCTCCCCGAAGAGCGCTGGGAGCTCGTGGAGGCCGACATCGCCGACCGCGACGCCGTCAGGACGGCCGTCGAGGGCTGCGACGCGGTCCTCAACTTCGCCGCCGAGTCGCACGTCGACCGCTCGATCGAGGCCCCCGGCGAGTTCATCACGACCGACGTCTACGGCACCTATGTCCTGCTGGAGGCCAGCCGCGACGCCGGCGTTCGCCACCTCCAGGTCTCGACCGACGAGGTCTACGGCGACTTCGAGATGGGCTCGGCCACCGAGGAGTCCCCGCTCAACCCCTCCTCCCCCTACTCAGCCTCGAAGGCGGGCGGCGACCTGCTCGTCTCGGCCTTCGCCCGGACCTACGGCGCCGAGGCGCTGATCATCCGCGCCTCGAACAACTACGGCCCGCGCCAGCACCCTGAGAAGCTGATTCCCCTCTGCATCCTCAACGCCCTCGCCGGCGATCCGCTTCCCGTCTACGGCGACGGGATGCAGGTACGGAACTGGCTCTACGTGGATGACTGCTGCGCCGCGGTCGATGCCGTCCTCGAGCGGGGCGAGCCTGGCGAGGTCTACAACGTCGGCGGTCCCGACGAGCTCTCGAACCTCGACGTGGTCAGAAGAATCCTCGCCCTGACCGACAGGGACGAATCGCTGATCTCCTACGTCACCGACCGCCCCGGGCACGACCGCCGCTACTCGCTCTCCGCGGCGCGGCTCGAGGCGCTCGGCTGGAGCGCGCAGGTCCACTTCGACGAGGGCATCGAGCGCACCGTCAGCTGGTACCGCGAGAACGAGTCCTGGTGGGCGCCGATCCGCTCAGGCGAGTACCGCGACTACTACGAGCGCCAGTACGGCAGGACCCTGGGGGCCGGCCCGTGAGCTTCCGCCGCCTGCCCACCGAGATCAACGGGGTCGTGCTCGTAGAGCCGGACGTCCACGGCGACGAGCGCGGCTTCCTGGTCGAGACCTACCGGGCCGAGGCGATGAAGCTCGTGGGGATCGACGTCGATTTCGTCCAGGAGAACCACAGCCGGTCCTCCGCCCGAGTGCTTCGCGGGCTTCACCTCCAGCGCGGCCAGGCGAAGCTGGTCCGTTGTGCCCGCGGCCTGATCTTCGACGTCGCGGTGGACCTCCGGCCGGACTCCCCAACCTACAAGCGCTGGGAGGGCTACGAGCTCGACGACGTCGAGCACCGCCAGCTCTTCATCCCGGACGGGTTCGGCCACGGCTTCTGCGTCCTCTCGGATGAGGCTGACGTGATCTACCGGCTCTCGAGCTACTACGACCCCGAGCTCGAGAGCGGCATCGCCTGGGACGACCCCGAGGTCGCGGTCCACTGGCCGATCACGGACCCGCTCCTCTCCGATCGAGACCGGAACGCTCCGTCCTTGGCGGACCTGGCGGCTTCGGGCTCGGCCCTGGGGTCCGGTTAGGGCAATCCCCAATGGACGATGCCGGCCTCGGCTGGCATCGTCGCGGCCGATGAGTTTTCGCGCTGTGTCACGTCTAAGAGTTGTGTCACGTCTAAGTGACGGAGATCGCAGAAACCAGACACCGAATTCAGCATGTTTCGAGAACACCCACCGCATCGTGATTGCTAGAACGCACCTTCAAATCGACCCGGGCTCGGGGGCGAGCTCGCAGGAAGGGGGAAGTTCCGAATGACCAGTCGCCTTACCCGTCTCGCCGACATCGCCTACCGCCGCCGCGGCCGCGTGGTCCTGCTTTGGATCGTGGCCATGGTCGTGATCATCGGTGTCGGCTCCTCCCTCGCCGGGGAGTTCCAGGCCGACTACGACACCCCAGGTTCGGAGTCGAAGGCCGCGAGCGACATCACCGAGCAGCGCTTCGCCGGGTACTCCGGCCAGGAGGTCTTCGTGGTCGCGAAGGACCCGGGCGGCTTCGCGAGCCAGGCGGAGGCGACCCAGCGACTGCAGCCTTTCTTCGCTCAGGCCGAGAAGGTCGAGCACATCGCTGCTCACACACCGATCCGCCTCTCTCAGAACCGGCAAATCGCGACAGCCACGCTTCCGATGACCGTTCCCGGCTGGGAGGTCACGAAGGACCAGGGCAAGCAGCTGATCAATGCGGCCGAGGAGAACGACGGCAACGGACTCGAGCTCAAGCTCGGCGGGGATCCGATTTACGCCGCGCAGTCCCAGTCGAGTCCGGAGGGCTACGGATTCCTCGGTGCCGCGATC
>DATDKQ010000129.1:0-21119 GCA_036519915.1 Solirubrobacterales bacterium
GGCAGCCCCGACGAGCTCCACAGGATGATTCGCAACCTCCTCGAGAACGCGGTCAGGCACACGCCCGAGAAGGCCACCGTCGAGCTGACCGCCCGACGAGATGGCGACGGGGCGCTGCTAGAGGTACTCGATGACGGCCCCGGGATCCCCGCCGGGATCGAGGAGCAGGTCTTCGATCGCTTCGTTCGGGGTGACGGCCCGGCCGACACCGTGGGCGGAGGGGGCAGCGGCCTCGGCCTCGCCATCGTCCGCGCGGTCGCGCAGTCGCACGGGGGTTCCGTCGACGCCGGCAAGAGCACCTACGGGGGTGCCCGCTTCTCGATCCGGTTGCCCCTCGAACCGGCCGCTGACGCGACGCCCGACGGGCAACCTGCGCAGCGTTCAGACGAGCGCCAAAAGCTTTAGCAAACGTTCAAGAACGGCTCTTAGATTCCGCAACGGACGAGACACCTCGCTGGCGGTGCGAAACCCCACACACCACGGCGAGACCCGCTGAGGCCTTCGGGCCAAAGCGTCGCCCCCGGTGGTCGCCCCTCCCTCGACCACCGGGGGCTTTTTTTTGCAACGGTGCCGCCGTATGGGATCGATCGAGGTCGTCACGCTGACCGACGGTGGCCAGTCCGCCGACCAGATCGCGCGGCGCGTCGCGAGCTTCCTGCGGGCCGCGAAGTCGAGCCTCGAGCTGGCGCTCTATGACGTTCGTCTGCCCGACCCCACCGGGGCGATAGTCGCCGACCAGCTGCGGCAGGCTGAGGCACGCGGCGTCTCCGCACGGCTCCTCTACAACGTCGACTCAGGGAGGCCGTCCGAGCTCCACCCTCCCCCACGCACCCGCCCGGAGATCCTCGCCGAGCTACCCATCGAGGCGCGGCCGATTCCCGGGATTCCCGACCTGATGCACCACAAGTACGCCGTCCGCGACGACGAGGCGGTCTGGACAGGGTCCACCAACTGGACCGTCGACTCGTGGACGCGTCAGGAGAACGTGATCGCGATCGTGTCGAATCCACGGATCGCGTCGCGCTTCCGGGAGAACTTCGAGGAACTCTGGTCGGATCCCGACGTCGGGCGAAGCGGCCGCGTCGAGCCGGACCCGGTGGAGGTGGAGGGGATCCGGGTGACGGCCTGGTTCACACCGGGACACGGCGAGGAGCTTTCGCAGAGGATCGCCACGGCGATCGGATCGGCCCGGCGCCGCGTGCGAATCGCCTCGCCCGTGATCACCTCGGGGCCGATTCTCGGCACACTGGCCGAGCTCGCCGACAAGGGCGGGCGGGATATCGCCGGCGTCGTCGATGGCCCGCAGACCGCCACCGTGTTCCAACAGTGGGCGGACAACGGGCACACGGCCTGGAAGATCCCCCTTCTCGCAACGTTGCTATCCAAGCTGCCGTTCTCGGCCAAGCCGTCCACCCCGTGGACCCCGGAGCTCGCGGTTCATGACTTCATGCACGCCAAGGTCACGGTCGCGGACGACATCGCCTTCCTCGGCTCGTTCAACCTCTCGCGCTCAGGAGAGCAGAACGCGGAGTCGGTGCTCGAAATCCATGACGCATCGCTGGCCGAGCGATTGGCGCGCTTCGTCGACGAGGTCCGCGGGCGCTATCCGGCGGCCGAGACTCCGGAGAGCAGCCGCGCCATCACTTCCTCCACATCGTCGGCCAACTCCGCCTGAGCAAGGTCCTCCCGAGTGAGCATCCCCTCGGCGAGGGGATGCGAGCGGATCCAGTCGATCAGCCCGGTCCAGAACTCGGAGCCCTGCAGGATGACCGGGTGGTCGACCGCCTTGCCGGTCTGGATCAGCGTCAGAGCCTCAAAGAGCTCGTCAAAGGTCCCGAGCCCGCCGGGGAAGACCACGAAGGCCTCTGAGTAGCGCACGAACATCAACTTCCGCGTGAAGAAATAGTGGAACTCGATGCCGAGGTCGACGTAGGGATTGATCGACTGCTCGTGTGGCAGCTCGATGTTGAGACCGACCGACAGGGCACCAGCGTCCTGGGCGCCGCGGTTGGCGGCCTCCATCGTCCCGGGACCCCCGCCCGTGATCACCGCGAACCCGGCCTCGCCGATCGCGCGACCGACCTGACGGGCGAGCTCGTACTGGGGAGCGTCCGCCGGCGTGCGCGCCGAGCCGAAGACGCAGATCGCCGGTCCGATCTTGCCCAGCTCGTTGAAGCCGAGGACCAGCTCGCGCTCGATGCGTCGCAGGCGATCGGCCTCGGATTGCTCCGAGAGGACCGTCTCGCTGTCCGCGTAGATGAGCTCCTCGTCAGCCGTGGCCGGCACGCGACCCCCGGGCGCCGACTCGGCCATCGGTTCAGACCTCGACGACGACCGGCAGGACCAGCGGGCGGCGGCGGAGCTTCTCGTAGACGAACTCCGCGATGTCGTCGTGCAGGTCCTCCTGGATCAGGGAGATCTCCCTGACCTCATCCGCTGCGGCCTCGTTGAGCGTGGCCTGAACGACGTCCCTGAGCTCGTCCCGAAGGCCGTCGGCCTCCTGGGCGAAGGGAACACCGCGGAAGATCACCTCCGGGTCGACGACCTGCGAGCCGTCGTCTGATGAGATCGTCGCCACGACGATGAAGACACCGTCGTCGGAGAGCTTGCGGCGGTCGCGCAGCGCGAACTCGTCCGGCTCCCCGACCGAGACGCCGTCGACGAAGATCATGCTGGCGTGGACGTCCTCGCCGAAGCGGGCGCCCGCCTCGTCGATCTCGAGGGCCAGGCCGTTCCGGCCGTTGAAGATGCGCTCCGGCTCGATGCCGACCGACTCGGCGAGGTCGGCGTGGAGGCGCAACCGCTTGTGGTCACCGTGGAACGGGAAGACGTTCTGCGGCTTTGTCAAGTTGAGCATCAGCTTGAGCTCCTCCTGCCAGCCGTGACCGGAAGCGTGGATCGGCGCGTCGGCCGCGGTGACGACCTGGGCCCCGATCTGGAAGATCCGGTCGATCGTCTCGTTCACCGAGCGCTCGTTGCCCGGGATCGGAGTGGCGGAAAAGATCACGGTGTCCCCGGAGTGCAGCTCGACGTCCGGGTGGTCCCGATGGGCCATCCGGCGAAGGGCGGAAAGCGGCTCCCCCTGGCTGCCCGTCGAGATCACGACAACCTTCTCGTCGGGGAAGTCCTGCACCTCCTTCGGCGAGATGAAGAGGCCGTCCGGCGCGCCGGCCATCCCCAGGTTGGAGGCGATGTTGAAGTTCTTCCGCATCGAGCGCCCGACGAGGGCGACGCGACGGTCGAGCCGTGCCGCGGCGTCGATCGCCTGCTGCACCCGATGGATGTTGGAGGCGAAGCACGTCACGATGATGCGGCCCGGGCAGCGCGAGAAGACCTCGAGCAGGACCGGGCCGACGCTCGACTCCGACGGTGCGACGCCGGGGCGGTCGGCGTTGGTCGAGTCACCGCAGAGGCAGAGCAGGCCCTCTCGCCCGAGCTCGGCGAGGCGGGAGACGTCGGCCGGAATTCCGTCGACCGGCGTCTGGTCGAACTTGTAATCGCCGGTGACCAGCACCGTTCCGAGCTCCGTGGTCAGGGCGACGGCCCTCGCGTCGGGGATCGAGTGCGCCATGTGCACGAGCTCGATCTCGAACGGACCGGCCTCCACCCGTGGTCCGGCGGGCAGCTCGCGAAGCGGGACATCGCGGAGTTTGTGTTCGTCGAGCTTGGAGCGGACCATGCCGATCGTGAGCAGGCCGCCGTAGATCACGGGCGGCATACCGATCTCACGAAGCACGTACGGCAGAGCCCCGACATGGTCCTCGTGGCCGTGCGTGAGCACGACCGCCTCGATGTCGTCCACCCGCTCACGCAGGCTTGAGAAGTCCGGCAGGACGAGGTCGATGCCGAGCATGTCAGCGGTCGGGAACATCAGGCCGGTGTCGACCACCACGATCCGACCCTCCGCCTCGATGACGGTCATGTTCTTGCCGATCTCCCCCAGGCCGCCGAGCGGGAGGATCCGAACGCCGGAACTGGTCAAAGCTAGGCGGTGCTCCCCGCCAGGAGGCCGTGGGCCTCGAGGGCCTGCCTGACCTCCGCCAGCTGCTCGTCATCGGCCTCGACGATCGGCAACCTCGCCCGAGCCGAGCAGATCCCGAGCAGCTCCAGGCCGGCCTTCACTGGGATGGGGTTCGTCTTGCTCAAGACCTCGTAGACCGGCCGCAGCGACTCGTCGATCTCTCTCGCGCGCTCGGTGTCACCTGCCTGCATCGCCTCGTAGATCTCGCGCATCTCGGGGCCGACCAAGTGTGTCGCGACCAGGATCCCGCCCGGCTCCCCCATCTCGAGAGTGCGCAGGAAGGTGCCGTCGTTGCCGGCGAGGATGCGGAGGCCGTCGATCGGCTGGAGCTCCTCGTCATTCGCCTGCTTCACGCCGACCACGTTCTCGATCTGCGCGAGCTCGGCGAGCAGGTCGGACGGCAGGTTCAGCACCACGCGGGAGGGGATGTTGTAGAGGATCACCGGAACCCCGGCGGCCCTCGCGACCGCCCGGTAGTGGGCGATGATCCCGGTGCGGTTCGGTTTGTTGTAGTACGGCGTCACGGCGAGCACGGCGTCCGCGCCCTCGTCGGCCGCCGCCGCGGAGAGTCGCTCGGAGTGGCGCGTGTCGTTCGAGCCCGTGCCGCAGATCAACAGGACGTCCGGGCCGAGCTCGTCGCGAACGGCTCGGAGCAGCGAGAGTTTCTCCCCGTCGTCGAGGGTCGGCGACTCCCCCGTGGTGCCCGACAGAACGAGGCCATGCGACCCGTTGTCGACCAGGTGCCGCGCCAGCTTGCGCGCCGCGCCCTCGTCCACCGAGCGGTCCTCGGTGAACGGCGTCACCATCGCGGTGATTACGCCTCCGATCTCCGCCATCTCGGTGAGAGTACCGCTCAGAGCAGATTCTCAAGGCCGACGACGAAGCGCTCCGGCAGGTCGGGGACCTTGCGGACCGCCAGCAGCACGCCTGGCATGAAGCTGGTGCGGTCGGTCGAGTCGTGACGAATCGTGAGCGTCTGCCCCTCGCCGCCGAAGACGACCTCCTGGTGGGCCACCAGGCCGGGCAGCCTTACTGAGTGGATCGGCTCGTGAACATTGCCTCCGGCCGCGCCGATCAGCTCCGCGGTCCGCTTTGCCGTCCCAGAGGGCGCGTCCTTCTTCTGGTCGTGGTGGAGCTCGATGATCTCCGCCTCGGGCATGTGCGGCGCAATCAGTTTCGACGCTTCCATCATCAAGACCGCGCCGATCGCGAAGTTCGGCGCGAGGAAACAGTTCGCACCATCGTCGGCGTCCCAGACGGAAGCGCGGAGGTCCTCGATGTCGAAGCCCGTGCTGCCGACGACCGCATGCACGCCGGCATTGACCGCCTCCATGACGTTGGCCGGAGCCGCCTCGGGCGTGCTGAAGTCGACCATCACGTCCGCGCCGTCGAGGAGGCCGGAGACGGAGCTGTCCAGCGCGGGATCGGCGCGGCCGGCGAGCTCCATGTCGTCAGCGCCGTCGACGGCATCGCAGACCGTCTCCCCCATGCGCCCCGCGGCTCCGGACACCAGGACCCTGATTGCGTCGGCCATGGTCGGCGATGTTATGCGGCGGGCCGCCGCGGGATACTCGAGGCCGATGTCGAAGGCGAACGTCGAGGTGGTCAGGGGAATCTTCAGCGACTGGGCGCGCGGCGGGCGCAGAGGTTCGCTTAGGGATTTGCCTGGAACCATTCCGCCAGAGCCTCCATGCCCTGGCGTTGGGCCTCGCCGCCACCAAGACCGCCGAGCACCGTGCCCTCGCCGCGCATCAGCATCAGCTTGAGCTTCTCTCCGTCGGTGGTCCGGACCTCCAGGCGGACCGCGGCGTGGTCGAGGATCGCCATTTCCACGTTGATCCATCCGCCCCCCGCCGGGCCGGCCTTCGCCGAGGCCACCTGCTCAGGTGAGATCGACAGCACGGCACCGTCAGGGTCGCCGCGTCGGTTGAGCGACTGAACCAGCAGCCGGCGGTCAGTGACGCCGAGGGCCACCGCTCCGCCCTTGAACATGCCCTTCTGCTGGGAGGCGACGCAGATGCCGCGCAGCTCCTCACCGCTCTCCACCTGAGCCTCGAGATGCGGCCGGTACTTCGAGTCCACCGACATCAATCGGGTTGCCCTTAGGCGGGCACCCTCACCTTATGGTGAGCGCCTCGCTGACCGACGCGAGGGACGCTCGGAAGCGGTCCTCGTTCGGTGCGATTGCGGCAGCCGAGAGCGCATCGGGCGCGTACAGCTCCCGGGCCAGCTCAGCCACCTCGTCGCCAGTGACGGCATCGACCTTCTCGAGCAGCTCGTCGAGGGTCAGCAGCGGCATGTCGAAGAGCGCGGCCTTGCCGATGCGGCCCATTCGAGCCGCGGTGGACTCCGAGGACAGGACCATCCTGCCCTTGACGTGCTCCTTCGCGCGAGTCAGCTCCTCGTCGGTGATCCCCTCCGCGTGGATCGAGGCGAGCTCGCGACCGATGATCGCGCAGGCCTCCTCGACGTTGTCCTCGCGGGTCCCGACGTACAGTCCGATCAGCCCGCTGTCGACGTACTGCTGGGTGTACGAGCCGACGGCGTAAGCGAGGCCTCTCTTCTCCCGCACCTCGCGGAAGAGCCTGGACGAAGTGGAACCGCCGAAGACGGCGTCGAGGATGGTGAGCGCGTACCGACGCTCGTCCGCGCGATCGATTCCCGGGCCGCCGAGTGCGATGTGGAACTGCTCGGTCTCCTTCTCCTGGAAGGCGATCTGCGCCCCATCGAGCTGCGGAGGCTCGTGCCCTGCGCCGTCGCCGGGGGCTGCCGGTGGCTCGACGTGCCGCCTGGTGAGCTCGACGATCGCCTCGTGGTCGATGTTCCCCGCCGCGGCGACCACGATGTTGCCCCCGGTGTAACGGGCGCGGTGGTAGGCATCGATGTCCGGAACCGGGATCGAGCTGATCACCTCGGCCTCCCCCAGGACGCGCCTGCCGAGCGGGTGCCCTCCGAAGACGGCCCGATCGAGAACGTCGTGGACCTTGTCCTGCGGCTCGTCCTCGTACATCGCGATCTCTTCCAGGACCACCTCGCGTTCGGAGTCGATCTCCGGGTAGGTCGGGCCAAGCAGCATCTCGGCGAGCAGGTCGAAGGCCTCCTCGGTGTGGGTGTCGAGGAACCGGGCGTAGAGGTTCGTGGACTCCTTGCCCGTCGCCGCGTTCACCGCGGCGCCGAGGCCGTCGAAGATCTCGGCAATCTCGATCGCCGAGTAGCGCTTCGTCCCCTTGAAGAGCAGATGCTCGAGGAAGTGCGAGACGCCGGCCTGTGCCGGCGTCTCATCCCTCGAGCCCGTCCTCACCCAGAGGCCGAGCGCCACCGAGCGCACCGAGGGGACGACCTCGGTGACGACCCGGATCCCCGAGTCGAGCTCCGTTACCTGGGCGTGGTCGGCCACCTTGGGCTCAGCCCCGGCTGCTGCTGTCGCGCTCGCGCCGGCGTCCACCGCCGTCGCGCTCGCGCCTGCCTCTGCCACCGCCGCCGTCGCGGCGACGGCTCGGCGGACCGGGGTCTCCGGTGCCGACGCCGGCGAGGTCCTCTGCCGACTTGCCCTCGACGTCGGGGTCATCGGAGAGTCGCAGGCCGATCCTGCCACGCTCCTTGTCCACCTCGACGGCGGTGACGTCGATCTCGTCGCCCTGGTTCAGGACGTCCTCGACCGTGCCGACCCGCTCGCCCGGCTTCACGTTGGAGATGTGAAGCAGTCCGTCGGTGCCCTTGGTGAGCTCGACGAAGGCTCCGAAGTTGGTCGTCTTCACGACCTTGCCCTTGAAGCGATCGCCGACCTCGACATCCTTGGTCATCGAGGTGATCCGCTCGGCCAGCGCGTCGACCAGCTCGCCGGTGGGCGCGTAGAGCCTCACCGTGCCGTCATCATCGACGTCGATCTCCGCCTCGAACTCCTCGGAGAGGCCCCGGATCGTCTCGCCGCCCTTGCCGATCAGGGCGCCGATCTTCTCCGGGTCGATCTTGATCGAGGTGATCTTCGGCGCGAACTGCGAGAGCTGCTCGCGCGGGCCGTCGATGGCCTCGGCCATCTTGCCGAGGATGAACTGGCGACCCTGGTTGGCCTGCTCGAGGGCGTCCCTGAGGATCTCGAGCGTGACGCCGGTGATCTTGATGTCCATCTGGAGAGCGGTGATGCCCTCCTCGGTCCCGGCGACCTTGAAGTCCATGTCACCGAGGTGGTCCTCGACGCCGGCGATGTCCGTGAGGACGGTGTAGTCGTCGCCCTCCTTGATCAGGCCCATCGCCACGCCGGCGACCGGTGCGGTGACCGGCACGCCCGCCGCCTGCAGCGCCATCGATGAGGCACAGACGGAACCCATGGACGAGGACCCATTCGACTCCAGCGTGTCGGAGACGACGCGGATCACGTACGGGAAATCTTCCTCGCTCGGGATCGTCGCCTCGAGCGCCCGCTCGGCGAGCGCGCCGTGACCGATGTCACGCCGCTTCGGGCCGCGCATGAACCCTGCCTCCCCGACCGAGAACGGCGGGAAGTTGTAGTGGTGCCAGAACCGCTTGGTCTCCTGCAGGCCGAGGTTGTCGACCTTCATGTCCATGCGGGTGGTACCGAGCGCGACGCTGGAGAGGATCTGCGTCTCGCCGCGGGTGAACAGCGCGGACCCGTGCACGCGGGGAGCGACGTCGATCTCGGTCTCGATCGGCCGGATCTCGTCCTGCGCGCGACCGTCGGGCCGCTTCTTTTCCACCGCGATGCGCCTGCGGATGGTGTCCTTCTCGAACTTGGCGAAGGCCGCCTTCACCTCGGCGAGCTTCTCGCGGTCGGGCTGCTCGTCCTCGGTCGGAGGCGCGTACACCTCGAGCACCTCGGCCTCGACTGCGTCGATCGCGTCCTGGCGCTCCAGCTTGGCCTGCACCTGCGTGGCCTCGTCGAGCTTGCCTCCGTGGGAGGCCTTGATCGACTCGTAGAGCTCCTCATTGACCGTGGGAGGCTCGACCTCGATCTTCTCCTTGCCGGCCTTCTCACGCAGCTCCTGCATCGTGCCGACGAGCTTCTTGATCTCTGCGTGCGCGATGTCGAGGGCATCGAGGATCTCGGCCTCGGTGACGCCGCTGGCGCCAGCCTCGACCATCAGGATCGCGTCGTCGGTGCCCGAGACGATCAGATCCAGGTCGAGCTCCTCGAGGGTCTCCTCGGCGGGATTGACGACGAAGTCGCCGTCGAGCTTGCCGATCCGGACGGCGCCGACGTGGGCGGCCACCGGGATGTCGGAGATCGCAAGCGCGGCTGAGGCGCCGTTCATCGCCAGGATGTCGTAGGGGTGGACGTGGTCCACCGACATCGGCTGTGAGACCAGCTGGGTCTCGCGGTGCCAGCCCTTCGGGAACAGGGGCCGCAGCGGACGATCGATCATGCGGGCGGTCAGGGTGGCCTTCTCGCCTGCCCTGGCCTCGCGTCGAAAGAACGAGCCGGGGATCTTGCCCGCGGCGTAGTGCTTCTCCTCGACGTCGACCGTCAGTGGGAGGAAGTCAACATCTCTCTCATTGCCGGCGGTGGCGGTGCAGAGCACCATGGTGTCGCCCGAGCGAACGACCACGGATCCGCTCGCCTGTCGGGCGAGCTTTCCGGTCTCGAACGAGATCTCCTCCCCGCCTACCTCGACCGAGACGCGGGTTACGTCAAACATGCTCATAAGTTGTTTCCCTTCCGGCCGCCCGGTTGGCGACCGCTCTTGGCTTCAGAACTGTCGTTCTCTGTCCCGACGATGTTAGCGGCCGCTGATCGCTCTTAGCTGCCGCTGATCGCTCGGAGCGCCCCTACCAGGTCCCCCTCCAAGCGCCGTCCCTCCACGAACCCCGTCGGTGTGCCGGCGACGCCGGCTCGGATCCCGCTGACGAAATCGCGCTCGATGCGCTCGCGCACCGCGTCGGAGCGGCTGTCCGCGCGAAGCCGTGCGAGGTCAAGGCCGAACCGCTCCGCCCGCTCCCAGATGTGCGGGTCGTCGACCCGGCCACGATCGGCATACAACGAGTCGCACATCTCCCAGAAGGCCCCCTGGGCGCCCGCCGCCTCTGCCGCCGCGTGCAGCGCAGGCGCCCGCGGGTGCTTCGAGGCCATTGGGAAGTGGCGGAAGCACAGCTGGAGCGACAGCTCCCGCAGGCGCGACCAGCCGGCCGCGCAGTACGGGCAGCCGAAGTCCGCGTAGACGATCACCTCCGCCCCCTCCCCCGTGACGTGGTCGTCGTCGCCAATCGGCGGCACGGATGCGCTGGTCAGCTCGCTCATCTGCCCAGGACCGTCTCCAGGTTCTCGCGATGGACCGCCTCGTAGGGCGGGAAGTAGTTGACCCATCCGGACTCGAGCGGCTCGGCGATCAGCTCTCGCAGGCCGAGCTCGCGAGGCGCGGGCTCGTTTCGGGCGCGCTGCAGAGCCCGGATGTACTGCTCGGTCGCCGAGATCAGCCCGATCGGATAGCCGCCTGCGGCGATCACGTCGGGATCCCCGTGGTTGGGCAGGATCCGGTCGGGATCGAGGTCGCGCAGGGCTTCGAGGTTCGCGAGGTGCGCGTCGAAGCTCTGGGGCTCGTCCACATAGGTGATCGTGTCCTCCATCGTGTCCCCGCAGAGCAGGGTTCCGCGCTCCGCGAGCCAGAGCACGGTCGCGTCGTCGCTGTGGATGTCGGTGTGGATCAGCTCCACCGGTTCCCCTCCGACCTTCAGGCTCAATCGGCTCGAGTAGGTGCGCGTCGGCAGGATCAGCGGATAGATCGGCGGTGGGCCTTCCAGCTCCCCGCTCTCTATCGCCGCACGCTTGTCCCTCAGGTGCTCGGCGGTGCGCTCCGACGAGATCACCTCCGAATCCTGGAAGACCTCCGTGCCCGCCACGTGATCGAGGTGCCAGTGGCTCAGCACGACCGTGAACCGGCGCGCTCCCTCTTCCTCCAGCGTCTCTCTCACCAGACGGGCGTGCTCGACCGTGGTCTGCGTGTCATAGACGAGCGCCTCCTCGTCGGCGAGCAACGCGTAGCTCGCGATCCCGAGCGCCAGGGCGCCCTCATCGACCCAGTTCGGGCCCTCCGCGAACCGGTAGCCGTCGACGCGGCCGTCGTAGAATGCATATAGCCTCTCGGCCGGCCGGAGCACCCGCAGGTGGTTCATGGGCTTTATCCGGAGAGGGCGTCGAAGATCAGGTTGGCGCCGGGGATCTCGAGCGGGGTGGCGGAGGCGTGTGACCAGCGCACAATCCCCTCCTCGTCGATCAGGACCAGCGAGCGGTTGCCGTGGTCGACGGAATCGATCCAGGCCCCGTATTCGCGCGAGACCGCGCCCTTGGGGTTGAAGTCGGAGAGCAGCGGCAGGGTGAGATTGCGGTGCTTGCGGAAGGCGTGGTGGCAGAAGGTGGAGTCGACGCTGATGCCCACCAGGGTCGCCCCCCGCGCCTCGATCTCGCTCAGCACTTCCTGGTACGTGCTGAGCTGGTCGCTGCAGACGGGGCTGAAGTCCAGCGGGTAGAAGGCAAGTACGAGCTTGCCCCCTCGGAAGTCCGACAGCGAGACCTCGTGCCCGTCGTGGTCCGGGAGCGTGAAATCCGGAGCTTTCGAGCCGGCCTCGATCACCGCGGTCTGGCGGCTAGCGGCGTAGGCCCAGCTCCGCGACCAGCGAGCGGTAGCGCTCAAGGTCGTTGCTCTCCAGGTAGCGGAGGATGCGGCGGCGCTTGCCGACCATCTTCAGCAGGCCGCGACGCGAGTGGTGGTCCTTGCTGTGGGTGCGCAGGTGCTCGGTCAGCTCGTTGATGCGCTCGGTGAGCAGCGCGACCTGCACCTCGGCGGACCCGGTGTCCTCGCCCGACCGGCCGTACTTGCCGATCAGCTCCTGCTTTCTGTCCTTGGTCAGCGGCATCGACGCGACAGGGTAGCGATTAGCCGCCGCCCTTCTCGTATTTCGCGGTGATCTCCTTGGCCTCGGTGACGTCGCGATGCATCTGCGCGATCAGGTCCTCGACGTTCGGGAAACGCCGCTCGCCGCGAAGCCTGCTGACGAAGGCGACCCGCAGGTTCTGGCCGTAGAGGTCACCGTCGAAGTCGATCAGGTACGACTCGATCAACAGCCCCCTGCCGGTCTCGAAGGTTGGCCTGATGCCGACGTTGACCGCCGCCGGATGCCCGTCGGCGAAGGCGGCATAGACGCCATGGCCCGGGACGACCAGCCGATCGTCGGGCACGAGGTTGGCGGTGGGAAAACCGAGTTCGCGCCCGCGGCGATCGCCCTCCACGACCTTTCCCTCCACCATGAAGGGGGCCCCGAGGCACCGCATCGCGGCATCGACCTCGCCCGCGGCGACGAGAGCCCTGATCCGGCTCGAGGAGACGGTCTCGCCGTCCACCTCCACGAGCGGCACGACCCGCGTCTCGAACTCCTCGCGCTCGGCGAGCATCTGCGGCGTCCCCTGGGCCTTCGCCCCGAATCGGAAGTTCTCCCCCACAGAGACCTTCGTTGCCCCCAGCTGCTCGACCAGGATCTTGGAGATGAAGTCCTCGGCGGGGATCTTCATGAACTCCCTGTCGAAGGGGATCACGACGAGCTCGGTCACTCCCAAGCCGTCGATCACGTCCCGCTTCACGTCGAAGGGCATGATCAGCTTGGGCGCCGCCTCGGGGTTGATCACCGAGAGCGGGTGCGGGTCGAACGTGAGCACCGTGTCGGCCTCATCGATCACGGCCTGGTGGCCCTTGTGGACGCCGTCGAAGACGCCGATCGCGACGTGCCGGTCGCGGGGCCGGGCGTCGGGGAGCTTTGTCACCTGGATCGTCAAGCGAGCACCACCTCAGGTCGCAGATTCTCTCCTTCCACGCGCGCTACTGCGATCAGGCGGCCGCCGTGGGTGAGCCGGACATGCTCGGGCGGCACGTCGAAGGGCTCCAGGACCGGGCGCCCGTGGCTCACGGCCGTGGCTTCCTCATCGTCGAGCAGCCGCTCCGGGAGAAAGGACACGAGCTCCTCCACCGGTATCTCCCGTGGGCTCTGCTCGGGTACATGGAGGTCGTCGATCGAAAGCCGGCGAAGCGACTCGCAGTAGGCGTCCTCGAGGGTCTCGATCAGTGTGCGGATGTAGGTCCCGCTGGAGCACTCGATCTCGAAGGTGGCGCGATCGCTATCGGAGTCGATCAGCTCCGCCCGGTAGACAGTCACACGGCGGGTCGGGGTCTCGACCTCCTCGCCTCGATGGGCCTTCCGGTAGAGCCGCTCGCCGCCGACCTTCACCGCCGACGTCATGGGCACTCGCTGCTCGATCTCGCCGGTCGGCAGCTCCAAGCGCTCTGGAACGCGGCCCGTCTCGGTGAGCTCGCCGTCCGGGTCACCGGTGGAGGAGCGCCAGCCCAGCCGGGCGGTGGCGCGATATGTCTTGGGCAGTGCGAGCAGGTAGCGCTGCAGTCGCGTGGCCCGGCCGAGCAGGACCACCAGCAGGCCGGTCGCGAATGGGTCGAGCGTCCCGGCGTGGCCCACCTTCCCTGGGTGCTCGCGCCTGATCCGCGCGACCACGTCGTGTGAGGTGATGCCGGCCGGCTTGTCGACCAGCAGCCCCCCGGCCGGGGTCGGCTCGGCTGAGCTCATCCGCGGGTCAGCTCGAGAGCTGGGCGTCGATCTCGCCGATCAGAAACTCCACGACCTGCTCGTATTCGAGATCGGTGCCGAATCCCGCCGCTCGGCGGTGCCCGCCCCCGCCGTGCACCCGCGCGATCGCCGAGACGTCAACCTGGCCGTCGGTCGAGCGCATGCTCACCTTGCGTGCCGCGCGGCCGCCATCGGCCTGGTCCCGGACCACGGCGGCCACGAGCGTGCCGTCGATCGTGCGCAGGTGATCGATGATTCCCTCGGTGAGCGCCTCGCTGGCCCCGGTGGCCTCGTAGTCCTCCTTGGAGATATAGGTGACCGCCAGTCGTCCGCCGTCGCTCAGGGTGATGCCCTGGAGCGCGCGTGCGAGCAGCTTGAGCTTCTCGATCGGGGCGTGCTCGTAGAGGCGCCGGTAAATCTCATTGACCTGCACCCCTGCCTCGATCAGCCCCGCCGCCATCCGATGCGAGCGCGCATCGGTGTTCTCGTACATGAACTTGCCGGTGTCGGTGACGACACCGACGTAGAGGGCGTTGGCGATCTCCGGGGTCAACTGCACGTCGAGGAGGCCGGCGAGGTCGTAGACGATCTCCGCGGTGCAGGAGGCATCGACATCCACGAGGTTGACGCTGCCGAAGCGCGTGTTGTCGTGGTGGTGATCGATGTTGATCACCCTGTTCTCGCCGTTCTGCAGGAAGTCGACAGGCATCCGATCGATGTTCCCGCAGTCCAGGAAGACCACCAGGCGGTCGGCGATGTCCGCGGGCGGCTCGTGGAAGACCTCCTCGAGCGGCAGGAACCGATACTCGACGGGCAGCGGGAACTCCTTCGCCGTCAGGAACATCACCGAGTCCTTGCCAAGAGCCTCGAGGATGCGGTGCGTTGCGAGCAGCGAGCCGAGAGCATCGCCGTCCGGATTCTCGTGGGTGGTGAGCAGGAACCGGTCACCGGCGCGGATCGCATCCGCGACACGGTCGATGTCGCTCGCCAGTAGCTCTGTCGATTCCGTCATTCGTCCCTGAGCAGACGCGAGATGCGATCGCCGCGCTCTGCGCTCTCGTCGTATTCGAAGGTCAGGGTCGGGGTTCGCTTCATCCGCATCGCACTCGCGATCTTGCCCTGGAGAAAGCCGTGCGATGAGCGCAGGCCCGCGAGCGAGCGCTCCCGCTCCTCCTCGGAACCGAGCACGCTGACGTAGACGCGCGCAGCACGCAGGTCTGGAGAGGTGTCCACGTCAGTCACGGTCACGAATCCGATTCTCGGGTCCTTGAGCTCCGTCGTGATCGCATCTCCGAGGATCTCCTTGATCGACTCGTTGACACGCCGCATCCGGGCTGTCGGCATCGCCCGGCGACGATAACAGCCGGGGCTGAGGGCCACTCAAGCCATCCCGGAACACGTCCTAGCCGCGAATGTCGCGCAGGCTGAGCAGGTCGCGCTCGACCGAGCAGCCGTCCGGGCAGCGGCTCTCGACGAACCGCACCAGGCCATCGGCTCGGTCCGAAACCCCGCCGTCGCCGACGAGGGCGCAGAGGAGCGTCGAGCGCTGCCACTTGTCGTGTCCGTCGATCTCCGCGACCGATGCGCCGAACCGCTTCCGGACCGAGTCCTTCAGCGACTTGACCAGTTTGCGCTTGCCCTTCAGGTCGTGAACTTCCCCGAAGTGCAGGCGAATCTCGATCAGCTCGACGAAGGGCGACACACGCCACCATCTTCTCGGTGGCTGCTCCGCTTCGCGTCCGCTGCCCCGAGCATTACTCCAGCGTCTTCTCGACCTGGCGGGTTTCGAAGAACTCGAGGACGTCGCCTTCCTTGATGTCGGCGAAGCCATCCAGCACGATGCCGCACTCCTGGCCCTCATCGACCTCGGCCACGTCGTCCTTGAAGCGCCGCAGCGATCCCACCTTGCCGCTCCAGACGATGGTCCCGTCCCGCACCAGGCGCACCCCGGCGCTGCGGGTCACCTTGCCGTCGGTGACCAGGCAACCGGCGATCGTGCCGACCCGTGAGGCCTTGAAGGTCTGCTTGACCTCCGCCTGGCCGACCGTCTCCTCGACCTCCTCGGGCACGAGCAGGCCCTCCATCGCCGCGCGGAGATCCTCCGTCACCTTGTAGATGACCGTGTAGGTACGGATATCGATGCCCTCCTCGTCGGCAGCACGGCGGGCATCGGCGAGAGGCCGGACATTGAAGCCGATGATCACCGCATCGGAGGCCGCCGCCAGCATCACGTCGGACTCGTTGATGCCGCCCGTCTGGGCGTGGATCACGTTCACCGGGACCTGCTCCTGCGGCAGCTTCGCGATCTCGTCCTCGAGAGCCTCGAGGGAACCGGAGACGTCGGCCTTCAGCACGATGTTGAGCTCGTTGAGCTGGCCCTCGCTCGCTCGCTGGAAGACCTCCTCGAGGGTGACCTTGCGGGCCTGGCGACGGGCGAGCTGCTCGGTCTTCAGGCGCGTCTCACGCTCCTGCGCGAGCTGACGGGCCTTGCGCTCGTTCTCCACCACCTGGATGTGCTCGCCGGCCTCGGAGACGCCGTCGAAGCCGAGGATCTCAACCGGGGTCCCGGGAGTTGCCTCCTCCACCCGTTCGCCCTTGTCGTCGAGCATTGCCCGGACCTTGCCCCAGACCGGACCGGCGACTACCGCATCCCCAACGTGGAGGGTGCCGCGCTGAACCAGTACACCGGTGACCGGGCCGCGGCCTGGGTCGAGCTCGGCCTCCACCACGGCTCCAGAGGCCGGAGCGTTGGGGTTGGCGCCCAGCTCCTCGAGGTCGGTGACCAGCAGGATCATCTCGAGCAGGTTGTCGAGGCCGTCCTTGGTCTTCGCCGAGACGTCGGCGTAGACGGTGTCTCCACCCCACTCCTCCGGATTGAGGTCCTGCTGGGCGAGCTCAGTGCGGACGCGGTTCGGATCCGCGCCCTCCTTGTCGATCTTGTTGACCGCGACCAGGATCGGGACGTCCGCCGCACGGGCGTGGTCGATCGCCTCGACGGTCTGCGGCATGACGCCGTCGTCGGCGGCGACAACGATCACCGCGACGTCGGTGACCTTGGCGCCGCGCGCCCGCATCGCTGTGAATGCCTCGTGGCCGGGGGTATCCAGGAAGGTGAGGGTCTTGCCGTCGTGCTGGACCTGGTAGGCGCCGATGTGCTGGGTGATGCCGCCGGCCTCACCGGCCGCGACCTGCGTCTGGCGGATCGCGTCGAGCAGCGAGGTCTTGCCGTGGTCCACGTGGCCCATCACCGTGACGACGGGCGGGCGATCGGCGAGGTCCTGCTCGTCGTCCTGCTCGGCCTCGGGCTCCTCGACCTCTTCTTCGGCCGCCGTGACGATCTCGATCTTGCGGTCGAACTCCTTGGCGATCGCCTCGACCGACTCGTCGGTGAGCGTCTGGGTGAGCGTTGCCATCTCACCCTCCTTCATCAAAGCCTTGATCACCTCGGCGGCGGACAGCCCCAGGCTCTCGGCGACCTCCCGGACGGTGGCGCCGGAGTTGACCTTGATCGGCGGCTGCTCCTCCGGCTGCTTCAGCTCCCTGTCGCTCGGCTCCTCGAGCAGCGGGCGGCGACGGCGTCCGCCGCGGCGGCGCGGGGGCCGGGGCGGCGGCTGCGTCCTCGCGATGTGATCGCGGCGGGCCGCCTGGGAATCGATCACGACACGGCGCCTGCGCTTGCCCGGACCCTTTTTCGCCGAGGCACCGTCACCGGAGGCCGGCTTCGCGGGTGCTTCCGCCTTCGCCTGCGTGGCGGGCGCCTTTGGCGCGGCCTTAGGGGGTGCAGCCTTCTGCGAAGAGGCCTTGGCGGGCGCCTTCTTCGTCTTGGTCGCCGTGGTGGCGGATGCGCCGTCAGCGGAGCTCTTGGCGCCGTCGCCCGAGTTCTTCAGAGCAGCCAGAGCGTCGGACTCCTCGACGCTCGACTGAGCGACCTTCGCCTCGACTCCGGCAGCCTTGAGCGCAGCAAGGAGCTCCTTGCTGGTCAGGCCCTGGGCCTTCGCTATCTCGTGTACGCGCTTCTTTGCCATCTCCTACTCGGTGGTCTGCTCCTCGCCGGTCTTCACGGTCTCGGTTTCCTCAGCCTCGGGGGCTCCGCCGTCCCCGGCGGCGCCGTCCTCTGAGGCTTGGACCTGGTCCTCCTCGGCGGCGGGCTCCTCCTCGGTGGACTCCTCCTCCACCTCAGGCTCTTCACCTCCGTCGTCCTCGGAGGGTTCCTCGGTCTCCTGCGGCTCTTCGGTCTCCTCTTCCTCCATCTCTTCGACCTCAGCGGCCGGGGCCTCCTCGGCCTCCTCGGCGTCCGCCTCCGGCTCCTCTGCGTCCTCGGCGTCGTCCTCCGCCTCCTCGGCCCCAGCGCTCTCGTCGAACTGGCTCTCGGCCTTCTCGACGATCGGCTTCACCGCGGCGTCATCGGCGTCGGAGTCAGCCAGCGTGGCGACCTCCTCGTCGCTCAGCGGACTGAGCACCGCGACCTGGTTGGTGCTGAACCGCGCGAGCGCTTGATGCTGGGGAAGACCGCAGTACTGCGAGCCCTGCAGGGCCGCGTTGGGGCAGCGGCGGCCGGTGGTCATGATCGCCATGCAGCGGCCATCGGCGGCCTCCTCGCCCTCGTACTCGATGTCCTCCTCCTGCTGAGCGAACTCGGTCTCGGAGGTGATGTCGACCTTCCAGCCGGTCAGGCGAGCAGCCAGGCGCGCGTTCTGACCGTCACGCCCGATCGCCAGCGAGAGCTGGTCGTCGGGGACGATCACGGTCGCCTCCTTGGTCTCGTCGTCGACGAGGACCTCGCGGACTCGCGCCGGCGAGAGGGCCTTGGCGACGAAGCGGGCGGGCTCCTCGTTGTAGGGGATGATGTCGATCTTCTCGCCACGCAGCTCGGAGACGACCATGCGGACGCGCGAGCCGCGCGGCCCGACACAGGCCCCCACCGGATCGACGCCATCGGCGTGGGAGATGACGGCGATCTTCGAGCGCCAGCCCGGCTCGCGGGCGACACCGGTGATCTCCACCAGCTTGTCGGCTATCTCCGGGACCTCGAGCTCGAAGAGCTTCTTGATCAGCTCGGGATTGCGGCGGGAGACGACGATGCTCGGGCCCTTAGTGTCGGCCGAGACGTCGGTGATCACCGCCTTGACGCGCATGCCGTGGTCGTAGCGCTCGTTGTAGACCTGCTCGGAGCGGGGCAGCAGAGCCTCGACGCGCTCGCGGAGCTGGACCAGCGTGTAGCGGTTGTCGGACTGCTGAATGATCCCCGTGATCAGCTCGCCGACGCGGTCCTTGTACTCCTCGAACATCATGCCGCGCTCGGCCTCGCGGATCCGCTGAAGGATCACCTGCTTGGCGGTCTGCGCGGCGATGCGTCCGAAGTCGTCCGGCGTCACGTCCTGGGTCTTGATCTGATCCATGTAGGGCTCGAGCCGCTCGGGCTCGACCTCGGGCTCAGTGGCCTCGCGCCGCTCGCCCGTCTCCGGGTCCACAGTCGGCCTGTTGATCTCGATCTCGGGGATGGGCTCGCCGGCGGCCTCCGCGGCCTCGGCGGCCTGGAGCTGGTCCTCGAACTGCTCGTCGAGCAGGCGCTTCTCGAGGTCCTCCGGGACCATCAGCTCATAGACGCGGAAGTCCGCCGTGCCATGGTCGAGCTCGACCTTCGCGTACTTGGCGGCTCCCGGCGTCTTCTTGTAGGCAGAGAGGAGGGCGTCCTGAAGGGCGTCCATCAGCGTGTCAGCCGCAATCCCCTTCTCCTGCTCGAGCATCTTTACGGCGTCGACGATTTCCTGGGTCATGCGACCTCCTCCGGGACAAGATTTGAACGGCGAACGCTCTGCAATGGAATGGTCACCGCGCCGTCGGGCGCATCGAGGCTGACTCGCTCCTCATCCGCAGCGGTAAGGGTGCCCGTGAAGCTGTGACGCCCGGCGATCTCCTCGCTCGTCTTCACACGGACCCGATTGCCGAGGAAGCGACGGAAGTGCTCTGGCTTCGTCAGGGGCCGCTCTGGCCCCGGCGATGAGACCTCCAGCGACCACTCCTCGAGCAGGTCGCGGAGGACGCCGGTAACCCGCTCGCAGAGGGCGATGTCGACCCCATCGGGACTGTCGATCACCAGCCGCAGGCGCTCAGTGGCCGGCCGCTCGAGAGCGAGCAGCTCGACGTCCGGCTCCTGATCGCGGAGCCGTGACTCAATCGTTTCCTGCAGTTGCTGAAGCTCTGTATCCATCTCTGTATCCATTCTTGGGCCCAAAAAAAGGCGGGCGCTCGCCCACCTTTCGACACGCAGTTCGGTGCGAAAAAAGGTTCCTCGGCGAGTATAGCCCCGCCTCACGCACGCGCAAGACGGCCAGGAAGCGTGCTCAGACCTCCACCATCACGGTCACCGGACCGTCGTTCACCAAGGCGACTCCCATGCAGGCGCCGAAGACTCCCTTCTTCGCTCCCACCTGTTCGCAGAAGCGGTCATAGAGCGGCTCCGCCTGCTCGCCCGGTGCCGCCTTTGTGTAGCTCGGCCGGGTCCCCTTGCGGGTATCGCCGTAGAGGGTGAACTGGCTGACGCAGAGGACCTCGCGGTCCCCGAGGGGCTCGTTCATCCTGCCGTCGGCGTCGTCGAAGATGCGCAGGGCGCGGACCTTCTCCGCCAGCCGGTCGGCCTCCGCCTCGGTGTCGTCTCGCGAGACGCCGAGCAAGACAAGCATCCCCGGCCCGATCTGCGCGACTCTCTCCCCCTCGACATCGACCGCCGCCTGGCTGACGCGCTGGACCAGCGCCCTCATGACTCGCGCCCAACCCGCTCGGCGACGATCTCGAGAAGGTGAAGCGCGATCGGCGGCACCCGGCCGTCGGCGTCGCACTCCGGGTCATATGCCGTGAGGGAGACCGCTCGGACCGGGCACCGCTCCAGCAGTGAGCGGACCTGCGATTCGAGCTGCGGCGCCGTGAGGCCACCTTCGACGCTGTAGATGTTGACGCGGGCCTGATCGGCGTCGAGCACGTCGAGGTCGACATGCAGGTACAGGCCCGTCGGCTCCGGTCGAATGGAGCCCACGACCTCGGCGACCGAGTCGTCCGCCTCGATCCGCTCAGGGGGCAGGTGGCGGATCGCGGACGCCCGCAGGCGATTCAGCTCGGCCGGATCGAAGTCGCGGGCGCCGGCGAGCACCACGGCGCTCTCGGGCACGGTCGCGCCGTCCATCGAGGGTCCGCCCATCCCCCGCCAGGCCTCGCCGGTGAGCACGGCCACCCCCATGCCGTCGAAATAGCCGTCCACGCTCGAGTCGGGGGTGTTGAAGTCGCCGTGGGCGTCGAACCAGACGACCGCCGGCGATGGCTCGTTCATGGCCGCCGCCATCCCCAGGCCCGCGAAGCAGCTGCCGGAGAGCAGCACCGGAAACGCGCCGTCGGCGATCGCCGCTCGAGCGCGGGCGGCCACGAGCCGGATCAGCTCGAACCCGGCCCCGGCCTCACTGGCGCCGCTTGCGTCCATCTGCTGTTCCCGAAGCTCGACGATTTCGAGCCGGACTCGAGCGCCGCG
>DATDKQ010000130.1:0-3289 GCA_036519915.1 Solirubrobacterales bacterium
GCGGATCAGCTCCGCCTCGGCCTCGATCTGGACGCCGCGGAGCTCCGTGTACTCGCTGCCGGTCTCGATCAGCAGGGTCGCTCGCGGGTCACGCTCGAGGTTCTTCACCTTCTGGGACTTGGCGTACGTCCAGATCCAGACATCGCCGTCGCGCGGGACGTACCAGAGCGGCATCACGTGCGGCCATCCGCGCGGCCCAAGAGAGGAGACGACCACGATCCGCTCGCTTTCGATCAAGTCACGCTGCTCCTCGTCGGAGAGCTTGATCTGGTCGCGGCGCGACGGCATTAGGGAGTGCCGTCGGCCGGGATGAGGACCAGGGTCTCGAAGGGCCCCTCGCCGGCCATCGGCTGAGTCGTCCCCGCCTCCCAGCGCGGCTGCAGGTCGTCGTAGTGGCTGCTCCAGGCGTGCCCGGACTGGCCGGTGAACGCCTGCCACTGCGAGCGCTCCGGCGCCGACGGGTCGGCCACCATTCGCCAGCTTGGTGCCCAGATCGCGTGGTAGGGATCGATCGGGTTGTACGCGATCTGCGCGACCGTTTCCTGCGCGCCGCCCGGATGGAGGGTGCGGTTGAAGACCCATTCCGCGATCGGATGCGCCGCCCCGAGAGCATGTGGGAACTCGAGCGCGTGCACACGGCCCCACCGCCATCCTTCGGGATCCGGTCCGAACCGCTCCTCGAGGTCGTCCAGCGCCCCCCGCAGCGCCTCGAGCGCGAGTTCGTCCCAGGAGCCGCCGATCAGCTCGTCGTCGGCCTCATTCCAGAGGTCCAGAAGGTGCGCCTGCCAGCGCCATGGCGAGGTGACGTGCGCGATGAACCCGTTGTCGGCGCGATCGAGGTAGCGCTCGGCGAGGTCTCGGTCGCCGATCGCCGCGCGGGTGAATTCCCGCGCCAGGCGAAGCATGAAGGCCTGGTAGATCGTCCCCGCGACGGTCCGCGGCCCGAGCGTGCGGTCCCAGCTCTTCAGGCGCTCGAGCGCCCTCACCTCGCGCTGGGTCGTCGGCTCCAGGCGGGCGAGGCGGTGGACCACCTCGTCGCCGGGGATCGAATAGAGGTCGGTCTGCATGCGGCGGAAGTCGTCCAGGTCGTGCTGCTCGCGCTCGCCGAGCAGCTGTTCGATCCGCGCGGCCCGATAGCCGTCCAGCCAGTCGCTGGTGATGTGGTGCGGATACGAGGAATCGACGACCTTGTTGTTTGCCGTGACGAGGTAGCCCTCGTCGGGATCGAGCATCTCGGGCAGCTCGTCGTAGGGGATCCAGCCCTCCCATTCGAACTCGCCGGTCCACCCTGGCTTGGGCAGATCAGGGCAGTCGCCCTTACGCATCGGGATCCGGCCGACCATCTTGTAGCCGATCGATCCGTGCCGATCGGCCCAGACGAGATTCGAGACCGGCATCGTCAGGGTGCGCAGCAGCTCCACCAGCTCCCGCCCGCTGCGAGGCCCGAGCACGCCGAGGTGCGCGTGGGAGATCGCGGGCTCGTCGATCCCCGCCCAGCGGAGCGCGAGCGGCTGCTCGTCGTCGGCCCCGAGCGCCTGGTTGACGATCGGACCGTGATGGGTGAGGCGGACCTCGTGGCGCTCGGCCCGATCCTGCCCGCGCACGCGGATCGGCTCCTCGATGATCTCGAGCGGTCGCTGCTCGCCTTCGAACTCGTAGGTCTCGTCCTGGATCCGCTCGACGAAGAGGTCCTCGACGTCCGCCATGACGTTGGTGAAAGCGAAGGCGACGTCGTTGTTCTGGCCGAGGGAGATCCCCGGAAGGCCTGGGATCGAGGCGCCACGGCAGAAGCGGCCGCCGAGCTCCAGGCCGACCTCGTACCAGACACCCGGCATCCCGGCGGGAAGGTGCGGATCGCCCGCGAGCAGGGCGCCGCCCGTGGCCGAGCGGGCCGGCCTCACCGCCCAGTTGTTGGAGCCGCTGGCTGCTGTGGCCAGGCCGATCTGCTCCCGCACTCGCCCGATCTGCTCCGCCAGCCGCAGGCCGTCGCCGTCGAATCCCTGACCGGGATGGAGCACCACCGGGTTCCCCCTCGGGTAGGTGGGGTCGATCCTGGCGGCTCGCTCCTCACCCAGCTCGCGCACGAGGTCGGCGCGGAGGAGCTCGCGCTCCCAGTTGGTCGAGAGGCCGAAGGAGAGGAGCTTGCCCCCTGCCAGCATGTCGGCGGGGCGCCAGGGTTCGAAGTCGAGGCGCAGCAGTTGGAACTCCGCGGGCGGTGCCGAGGCGACGCGCGCCGCCTCGTTGAGCCCGGCGCAGTAGGCGTCGAGCAGCTGGCGGAGATCAGCGTCGAGCTCCGCCTCCTCGCGGAGCGCCACCCTGCGCAGGCCGAGGGTGCGCATCAGCCGGTCGACCGGCAGGCCGTCGCGGCCGGCGATCTCGCTGATCCGTCCGGCTGTGACACGGCGATTGACCTCGCACTGCCAGAGCCGGTCCTGGCCGTGGCAGAAGCCCTGGCCGTACCAGAGGTCCGCCGCCGTCTCAGCCCGCACGGTCGGCATCGCCCAGCGGTCGCGGACGATCTCGATCCCGCCCTCCAGCCCCGGGACCCGCAGGTCGCCGAAGGTACGGGGGAGGGGCCGGCGGAAGAGCTGCCACCAGAGCCCGACCGCCGTTCCGCCGAAGAGTGCCGTGCCGACCCCCATGCCCTTGGCGCCGGTCCGCAGGAGGCGGCCTAGGTCCATGCCCATCAACCCTTCATACCAGGGGCGCGGCCCTGGGGGTCAGTCACGCAGGTCGGAGGGCAGCCTGCCCTCGTCCTCGAGCTTCTCGAGGTGCGCCTGCATCGCAATGGCCGCGGCGCCCCGCAGCTCCTCGGGGACGTCGTCCCAGACCTCGGCGAGGAGGGCGGCGCGCGAGCGCTCCCCACGCTCGATCGCGGCCACCAGACGGTCCTCCCGTTCCTGGCGGTGGGCGATGTACTCGGCGATCTTGGCCTGCGGGTCGTCGACCTCGGGGCCGTGGCCCGGATAGAGCACCGTCAGGTCCAGGCCCTGCAGCCGGCGCAGCGAGTCCATGTAGTCGCGTAGCGACCCGCCCAGCTCACGTGGGCCGACGATCGTGGAGCCCTCGCCCAGGATCAGGTCCCCGCAGAAGCACGCGGATCCGCCGCCCTCGGCCGGCAACAGGAAGGAGAGGTGCTCGGCCGCGTGCCCCGGCGTCGCGATCGCGGTCAGGCCGGCGACGATCTCGCCATCCGCGGGCCGCGTCGGCTCGATCCCGAGCGGCTCGACGCCGGCCAGGTGGTCGGCGTCGTCGTGCGTGAGCAGGACCGTCCCGATCCCGCCGCGCT
>DATDKQ010000131.1:0-2148 GCA_036519915.1 Solirubrobacterales bacterium
GAAGCCGGTCATGACCTCATCGACGATGAGCAACACACCGTGGATGCGGCACACCCGTTCGACAGCCGGCCAATAGTCCGCAGGGGGCACGCAGGCGCCCAGCGCCGCCCCAGAGACCGGCTCGGCGATGAATGCCGCCACTCGCCCGGCACCGTGTTCGACGATGAGCTCATCAAGGACTTGGGCATGCCGCTCGCCGCAACCCTCCGGATGAGTTTCGGGGAACGGACAGCGGTACTCGTATGGTGCCGTCGTGTGCAGTGCCGACCCGAGCCAGGGCAGATAGGGCGCGCGAAGTCCGGCCCGACCGGACACGTCGAGGGCGCCGCGGGTGTTGCCGTGGTAGGCGCCGTCGCGCCCGATGACCAGATATCGGTCCTCGCCTCGGGCCAGGTGGTAGGCACGAGCCATCTTCAGTGCCGTCTCGACGGCCTCGCTACCTCCGGATACCGGGTAGATCCGGGGCGATTCCATGGGCAGCAGCGGCGCCAGCTCATCGGCATAGGCCTCCAGAACATCGGTGGTGAACATGGTCCCGTGGGCGTAAGCGATCCGGCGAGCTTGCTCAGCAATCGCATCCGAAACCGAGTCCACGCCGTGGCCGACACCAACCACGACCGCGCCACCAGAGCCGTCCAGATAGCGCCGACCGTCGGTATCGAAGATCTCCGCGCCACTCCCCCGGACCGCGACTGGCAGGCCTTCGCCACCGCGGGAGAAGACGTGGCTGCTCACGCCGCGACCGCTGCCACCGAGTCGCCGAAGATCCGCAGCGCCGTGTGGGCCTGCTCGAGGGTGACCACCAACGGTGGAGACATCCGGATGGTGCTCTCACCGCACGCCAGGACCAGGAGCCCGTGCTCGAAGGCCTGCTGTTGCACGGCCTCGGCCTGCTCGCCAGTGCGGAACTCGACGCCGATCATCAGCCCGACCCCGCGCACGTCCGTGACGGTACGGGGGAACCGAGTAAGCAGCTCACCCAGGCCCGACAGCAGCTCCTCCCCGACCTTCGTGGCGTTGTCGGTGAGGTTCTCGGCAGCGATCGTTTCGAGGGTGGCCAGCCCGGCCGCACAGGGCACGGGACTCCCGCCGTATGTCGAGCCGTGGGCGCCCGCACCCCAACGCTCCATCAGCTCAGTCTTGGCGGCGAAGGCTCCAAGCGGCAGGCCCGACGCAATGCCCTTGGCGCTGATCAGGATGTCCGGCTCGACGTCGGCGAGCTCGATCGCCCACATCTTTCCGGTGCGCCCCATCCCGGACTGCACCTCATCGGCGACGAGCAGGATCCCGTACTTGTCGCACAGCGCGCGGAGCCGCTGAACCCACGACGCCGGCGGCACGATGTAGCCGCCCTCTCCCTGCACTGGCTCCAGGAAGATTGCCGCGACCTCAGTCGGCGGCACCTGGCAGCGGAACAGCGTGTTCTCGAGATAGTCGAAGGTCGCTTCCTCGTCGTGGGTGCGCTTGCCCGTCTCAGGATCGCGCTGGCTGAACGCGTAGGGGGCGTGCAGGATGCCGGGGAGCAACGGCGCGAATCCCTTGTGGTACTTGGCTTTCGAAGCTGTCAGGCTGACCGCGCCGTAGGTACGGCCGTGGAAGGCGCCGAAGAAGCTGATGATGTAGGGCCGGCCCGTCGCGTACCGGGTGAGCTTCATGGCGCCTTCGACCGCCTCCGCGCCGGAGTTGGTCAGGAAGACCCTCTTGTGCCCGGAGATCGGCAGCACCGCAGTCAAGGCTTCGCACATCTGCGAGTAGATCGGCAGGTAGAAGTCGCTCGCGGAGTAATGCAGGAGCTGCTCAGCCTGGCTACGAACAGCCTCGACCACCCGCGGGTGACAGTGCCCGGTGGAGTTCACCGCGATCCCGGCATTGAAGTCCAGGAACAGGTTGCCGTCCGCGTCCTCCACGACGGACCCGCTGGCCCGGTTCGGCACCAAGAGGTAGGCGCGCGGCAAGGACGGGCTGGTCACCGCAGCATCGCGCTCCAGCACCGCCTGCGCCTTCGGTCCTGGCAGAGCCGTCCGGATGTCGGGAACCGGCCGATCCGGCGACAGCCAGGACGCGTTCTGGCTCACGTCGGCTGTCACTTCGCCACCACCGTTCGGGACTGCTCACGCATGAATTGCTGGACGTAGTACAGACCGCCTC
>DATDKQ010000132.1:0-7287 GCA_036519915.1 Solirubrobacterales bacterium
TGAAGCTCCGGCAGCACGAGGAGCTGAACGTGAGGCACGGCGGCCTTGACGGCGGGGCCCCGCTCGGCGAGAAGGTCCAGGGTTGCGTCGGGGTTGCGCGCGATCGGCGCCGTCTGCATCGCGGCGATCGAGAGCGTCCTCATCCGGACCTCAGCTGGTCATGACTGTGTTGGGTTGTTGGCTTGGAGCTGAATCGCGTCGCCCCAGCACCCTACGCCGCGACGATGCACCCGAGCCCGTCCTCGTAGGCGCGATGGTTGTCAAGCAGTTCGCTCGGCCTTAGGGTCGACTGCGTGGTCAGGGACGATCACGCGCTGAAGGTCCTCTCCCGTCTCCTTGTGGTCCTGATGACGGCGGCGCTCCTAGTCGGCGGAACCGTATCGCTCGCCGCAACGGACGGTGGAGCGGCCGTTGCGAAGAAGAAGTGCAAGAAGAAGCGGGCCGCGGCCGCGAAGCGAAAGAAGTGCAAGAAGAAGCGTCACGCCACGCCCGTCACGCCGCCGGCGGCCACGCCTCCCGTGACGCCGCCACCCCCGCCTCCGTCGGCGAGCCTGTCAATCTCGCCCACCGACTTCGACTTCGGGACGGTCAACGTCGGCGAGAGCTCGTCGCCGCACACGTTCACGGTCACGAATGCCGGTCCCGACAGCAGTGGGTCCTTGACCACATTGCTCGGCGGCACCGACCCGGCCTTCTATGCGACTTCGTCTGACACCTGCGATGGCTCCACTCTCGCCAGCGGATCCAGCTGCACGCTCGACGTCAACTGCCAGTCGGTCGGCGTGTCGCAGGGGACGAAGACGGCGACCCTGACGGTCCGTGGATCGCCGGGCGGACTTCCCGAGGCAACGCTGAGCTGCTTCCTGACGACCTGAACGGGCGACGCGGCCGCTCGCCCGCTCGGGGATTGAGGCTCGTCGATCCGGGCAAAGCCTTCCTAGCCCACGAGCATTGCCGCGGCTACGCCAGGGAGGTCTGTCGCGGGAGAGTCACAGGTCTTGATGCCAGACGGCTCGAAGTAACTCCAGTGGACGCTCGAGTAGAGGTTCGCGGCTGTCCCACAGTGGCACCGGGCGTACGACCACGGATCTGGGACACCGGCCTTCTCGCAGCTCCGCGAGCAGCGCGCGTCCCCAGCGTCCCTCGTCGCCGCTGCAAGTCAGTCGGCTTCCTGGAGTGCTGCTTTGCATGGAAAGGAGCACTCTTCGACCTGGCGCTCGCTTCTCGCGCGAAGCAGCTGCCAGCGCGTTGGATGCCAGCACTGCTGCTTTCATGGCGAGCCGCTTGGGCGGGCGCTTGCTCCCCGCGTGCCTCGTCCGTGCCAAGGACGGTTATCGAAGCCGCCGCGCCGTTCAGGCAGCGCGACGGCTCCTTCCAGCTCGAAACAGATTCAGGTATCTGACACCGACGGCGCAGCGGGTGACGTCCGACTGTGGTTCGGCCGGCGCGAGATGCCCACGCCGATTGCCCCTAGCGCCAGACCGGTTCCGATCACCGCTAGAGCCCAGGGGGTGTCATCGCCGTCCGCAGCGGGATCCTTCGGCGTTGGCTCCGCGGTCGCCTCGTCCGTGCCGTTAATCGTGGGGCCGCCGCCCACCACTCCGCCGCTGGCCTTCGGCGTTGGCTCCGCGGTCGCCTCGTCCGTGCCGTTGATCGTGGGGCCGCCGCCCACCACTTCGCCGCTGGCGATGGCGCTTGAGGCGAACCCCGCGGCAATGGCAAGCGTCACGGAAATCACGAGGGCGGCGCAGACGGCCAGGGGTTGCCGGACAGCTCGTTGGCGACGTGGCGGCCTGCTCCGGGGCGGCGGCGCTGTCGATCGCGCGATAGTCGTCGTCAGCATCGCTCCGAGTGCTGGTCCGTAGGTCATCTCCACTCCTTCGATTGAGGTCGGAGCGATCGTCGCTCGAGGGGGTATCCGTCGCGTGCGGCAAACCCCTACTCATCGAAGCGGCCGGGTAGGGGATCTGCCTAGGGGTTAGGAATCGCGCGCACCAGCTCGGTGCGTGAGCGGACTTCGAGCTTCCGGTAGACGCGGCCCAGGTGGAGCTCGACCGTCTTGGGGCTGAGGAATAGGCGCGCGCCGATCTCCTTGTTTGTCAGTCCGTCCGCGGCCTGGATGGCGATCTCGAGCTCGCGTGGCGTCAGCCGATCGATCAGCGAGGGATCGCGTGGCCGCGCGGTCTCGCCGCTGGCTCGGAGCTCCTCACGGGCCCGGTCGGCCCAGGACGCGGCTCCGATCCGGTCGAACTCTTCGAGCGCCAAGCGGAGTTGCTCGCGAGCCTCGATGCGGTGCCCCGAGCGGCGGAGTCGCTCACCCCAGAGGAGCTCGGTGCGGGCGCGCTCGAAAGCGGACACGGCCTCGGCGCGCGCGAGCCGAACCGCCTCTGCGTACGCTGCGCCGAACTCCTCCTCGGCGGCAAGCAGCGCGTGGCAGCGTGCGGCGCTCGCCGAGGCCCAGGCGGTGCCGGAACGGGCTGCCAGAGCGGTGAAACGCTCGTCCAGCCGCTCAGCGTCGGCGCGGCGCCCGGCGCGAACGTATGCCTCGACCAAGTCCGGCGGCCAAAGTACGTAGTTGGTGTACTCGACGGGCGCCAGCAGCTCGGCGGCTCGCTCCAGTGCCCGGATTGCGGCCGGGGTGTTTCCGAGTCCCAGCTCGAGGCGCCCGAGCGCGTCGTACGCGTGGGACTCGGACTCGCGGTCGCCCACCCGGCTCGCGAGCTCGGCTGAGCGGGTCGCGTGTGCACGTCCCTCAGTCTCTCGACCGAGAACCGCCTCCACCGACGCCAGCCGCGCGAGGGACCACGCCTCCCAGTACTCGAGCCCGCTCTCCACCGAGAGCTGGAGTCCCTCATTGCCGGCGACGCTCGCACGCGCGGTGCTGCCCGAGCGGAGCTCAAGCGCGATAAGCGCATCCAGCGCGCGGATGAGATCGACGACGGCGCCGCGGCGGCGGAAGTCGGATACTGCCGCTTCGAGCAGCCGGCGGCCCTCGGAGTACCGTTCGAGGAAGACCAGGCACTCGGCGAAGTCGACGGCGCTCTCACTGATCCTGCTTCGCTCGAGCTCGAACCGAGCGCCCTGCCGAGCTGCCCGCAGTGCCTCGGCCGGACGGGCGTCCAGCACGTCCAACCACGTCAGCTGCGCGAGCGCCGGAAGCGCCCTCCGCCCGTCGCAACTGGCGAGCAGCCTGCGCATCCGGACACCAAGCTCGCGGATTCGATCCATCTCGAAATGCTCCATCGTGAACTCGAAGACGGGACACAACAGCCTGGCGGCCCGGACGGGATCGAACGGCTCCACCCGGTCCGCCTCGGCCAGGCAGGTCTCGACGCACTCCGCAAGTCGGCCCTGGGCGCGCAGCACGTAGGCCCGCGCCTCATGGAGATCCGCGCGCGCCTGCGGCTCGTCCACCAGAGCCAGACCGTCCTCAAGCAGCGCCATGGCCTGTTCGCTGAGACCGGCGCCGTGCGCGGCGATGCCGGCTCGCAGCAGGCGCGGGACGCGCTCACCCGGATCCGGCGTCAGCATCGCCGAGCGCTCGAGCAGACGCGCCTCGGCAGCCAGCCCTCCCCGCTGGTGCGCCCGCCCCGCCGCCTCCTCGAGTGTGGCCGCGATCGCGGCGTCGGGGCCGATCACCGCGGCGGACAGATGCCAGGCACGGCGATCGGCGTCCTCCTCGCCGAGGGCTTCCGCGAGAGCGGCGTGGGCGGCACGGCGCTCTCCCGCCGTCGCAGCGGAGTAGATGGCCGAGCGGACGAGCGGATGCCGGAAGACGAGCCGCTCACCGCGCACCCGCACAAGCCCGGCCGCCTCGGCTTCGTCCAGTGCCGAGCCGGCGGGTCCGGCAGCGCGAGCGACCGGTGCCAGATCGTCAGCGTCGGAAGCTGCAGCGAGCAGAAGCACGCGCCGCGCCTCCGCCGAGAGGCCTCCTGCCTTCATCAGGAAGGCCCGCTCCACGCTCTCCCCGACCGGAAGTGGATCTTCGAGCGGCTCACGACCAGCGCGCTGCCCCTCGCTCAGCACCGGCGGCACCTCGACCAAAGCCAGCGGGTTTCCGCCCGTTGTCGCGATCAGCCTGCTCGCCACCGGCGGGGCAAGTGATCCCGCGTTGCGGTCAAGGAGCTCGCGAGCGGCGACGTCGTCCAAGCCGCCCAGCTCGATCCCATCGATGCCCCTGGTGTCGAGGTTCCCATCCTCGCCCCGCCGGACCGCCATTAGGACAACGACGCGGTCGGCCTCGAGCCGCCGCGCGGCGAATGTCAAGGCCTGCGCGGATGCCGGGTCGAGCCAATGGGCGTCATCGACCACGCAGAGCAGCGGCGACTCCTCACTCGCGGCAGCCAGCAGGTGAAGCATGCCGGAGTATGCGAGGAAGGGATCGGCCTCACCGTGATCGAGTCCCAACGCCCGCCTCAGTGCCTCCGCCTGGGCTGACACCACCTCGTCCAGCGAATCCAGGATCGGTCTGGCGAGCTGCAGCAGCCCGGAGAAGGCAAGCGAGGACTCTGCCTCGATCCCGGTCGCGCGCAGAACGCTAAAGCCTTCGGCCCGGCTCGCAGCGAAGTCGAGGAGCGCGGTCTTGCCGATTCCCGCCTCTCCCCGGATGACCAGAGCGCCGCTTCGACCCTGTCGGGCCGAAGCCAGCAGGGCGTCCAACCGGGCGTTCTCCTGCGCCCGTCCAAACAGCATGCAGCGATTCTATGTTCGGGACGCCCCTCGACCCACCGATTTGAGGCGCCTTCTACCAGGGCATTTCCGGCTTCAAGGCGATCAGGGTCGGCCGGACCGACCTCGGGGTCGTGGCGCACAAGGCCGACGGCATCTGGATCGCTACCAAGGTCGAGACCCGCGGCGGATCAGGCGGTGGCGGCAACGACGATCGGTGAGGGTCTCCGGGTGGGCCTCGGCCCACCCGGTTTCACTCTCAGCGGCGCTTGCCGAGACGCCGGCGCCAGTCGCGCGCCGTGAAGAAACGGGTCAGCTTGATCAGCTTCTGGCGCCGCTCGTCCGTGTACGGGAAGTAGAGCGGCTCGCGCTTCCCGCCGAACCGGGAGATCACCAGCGACTCGGGCCGGACGAACTTCTTGATCCCATACTCGCCGTGGCGGAAGCCGATCCCCGAGTCCTTCCAGCCTCCCATCGGGACGTCAGAGGCCAGGAAGCCCGAGAGCACGTCGTTGATATTGGCGGTCCCGACCTCGAGTCGCCGGGCGACTGCCTCCGCCTGGCGCTTGCTACCGAACACCGATGCATTCAGTCCATAGCGGCTGTCATTGGCGAGCCGCACGGCCTCGTCCGCGTCGCGGACCTTCATCACGCCGACCACGGGGCCGAAGCTCTCGTCGCGCATCACCTTCATCGAGTGATCGACGTTCGCGAGCACCGTCGGCTTGTACCAGTCGCCCGGACCCTCGCCGCGCCCGCCTCCTGTGAGGACGCTGGCGCCGCTCTCGCGGGCGTCCTCGACGTGCGACTCGACGATGTCGGTCTGCTTCGGGAAGGTCATCGCGCCGACGTCCTTGCCGTGCTCCGGCCCGTCCATTCCCTGGTTGAGCTTCTGCACCTCGTCTGTGAAGCGGGTGAGGAACTCGTCGTAGATCGGCTCCTCGACGTAGATCCGCTCGACCGAGATGCAGACCTGGCCGGAATTGGCGAACGATCCCCAGGTGGCGGCGTTGACGGCCCTCTCCAGGTTGGCCGTGCGCAGCACGATCATCGGGTCCTTGCCGCCGAGCTCCGCGCTCACGGGCGTGAGCGTCTCGGCCGCCCGCGCGAGGACCTTCTTCGCGGTCCGGTCGGAGCCGGTGAACTGCACGAAGTCGACCTCGTCGACGAGTGCGGAACCGGTCTCACCCATGCCGTTGACGACGTCGAAGACGTCGGGGCCACCGATCTCGCTCTTCCAGGCCTCGACGATTTCGCCCAGACCCAGGGGAGTGACCTCAGATGGCTTGACGACGACGGCGCAGCCGGCGACCAGGGCGGGGATGGCGTCGCCGAGCGAGAGGATCAGCGGGAAGTTCCAGGGAGAGATCACGCCCACAACCGGGTACGGCCGGTACTGGACCTTCAGCTTCTTCACCTTCATCAGGGGCGAGTGGGCCGCCACCTTCTCGTCGCCGATGTACCTGTGGGCCTTCTTGCCGTAGAAGTTGATGAGGTCGAGGACGTAGGGCACCTCGCCCATCGCCTCGGCGCGGACCTTGCCGGTTTCCCGCTGCATCGTCTCGGCGATGGAATCCTGGTGGTCGAGCAGCCAGTCGCGGAGCTTGTAGAGCCATTCGGCGCGCCCCTTGATCCCGAGTTCCTCCCAGGCCGGCTGGTTGGCACGGACACGCGCCACGGTGGCGGCGACCTCGGCCGGGCCATCGATCGGGACGTCGGCGATCACTGAGTCGTCCGCCGGATTGATCACCTCGAAGGTGTCGCGAGCATCCAGCTTCGCGCTTGATTCGGCGGCGGTGTTTGGGGCCGCCGTTTGTCGAGTGTCGATGGCCATGCTTCCTCTCCTCTCGCGGCTCGCTCCGATCGGACTCTACAGCGGCCTGGCTGCCCAGCCAGTCGGTGCCTGCGCTTGTGCCGAAGCGTACTCTCGACCGCTTGGAGTAAGGGTCGAGCGCGATTTTCGACAGAGGGCCAAAGACCTCGCGCTGGGCCGCGCATACGGTGCGCTCGGATGACCATGCGCGAGCTCAGCACCCGCATGATCGAGGCCGTCCTCGACGGCGAGGGCCTGCAGGGAGTCGCGGAGCTGGCCGCGGCCGAAGCGGGTGGCCCGGTGGCGATCGTCCTGCCGCCGCGCGGACTGGCGGCACGAGCCCCAGACGGCGGAGAGCTCAATGGTCTGGCCGAGTACGCGAAGGCTCGGGTCGAGGAGACGGCGGCGAGTGCCCCGGATCCGATCGTGCTCGAGCGTTCCATCGAAGCCGGGGGCCAGATCGTGGGAGTGGTCATGCTCCTCGATGAGGCATCGGGGGACGGTGACGAGCCGGTCATGATCGATCGCGACGAAGTGCTCCGAGCGGCGGCGCTGGCGGCGCTGGCGGCCGTCGCTGTCACCGACGCCCGCGAGGAGGCCGAGCGGAAGATGCGAGGCGGCCTGATCGAGGAGCTTCGTTCGCACGCGGTGAACACGGCGGAGGCGACCAGCAAGGCGGCTCGGCTCGGCTGCGATCTGGCGCGCGGCGCGATCGCCCTGGTGGCGGAGATCGAGTCCGCCTCCCCGAGCCACGCGACTGCTCTGGTCGAGGGCGAGTACGACGGCTCGCTTGCGGAGCTGGCGGA
>DATDKQ010000133.1:0-5490 GCA_036519915.1 Solirubrobacterales bacterium
GGCGACGAGGGACCGAACACCGGCGGCATGGGCAGCTACTCGCCGGTGCCCGGAATCGACTCCGCTGAGGCCGAGCGCATCGCCGACCTGGTCCACCGTCCGACTTTGGCGGCGATGAAGGCTCGCGGGATCCCCTATCACGGGGTTCTCTACGCCGGGCTGATGCTGACCGAGTCGGGGCCGAGGGTGCTCGAGTTCAACGCCCGGTTCGGCGACCCGGAGACGCAGGCCGTGCTGCCGCGCCTGCGCTCCGACCTGATTGGCCTCTGCCTGGCGACGCTGACGGAGGGGGGGCTCGCCGGGCTCGAGGCGGACTTCGCGGACGAGTGGGCCGTCACCGTCGCGCTCGCCTCCGCCGGATATCCGGAGTCATCTTCGAAGGGGGACGTGATCCGCGGACTCGATGAAGCGGCCGCGCTCGAGGGAGTTGAGATCACCCACGCCGGGACGGCCCGCCGCGACGGGGAGATCGTGACCGCCGGCGGCCGCGTCCTCAACGTCACCGGGCTCGGCGCTTCGGCCGCCGAGGCGCGGCAGCGTGCATACGATGCGGCTCAGCTGGTCAGCTTCGACGGGAAGCAGATGCGAACCGACATCGCCGCCCGGGCGGTGGACCACGAAATGACAACGGAACGGAGGAGCTGATGCCCGAGGGCGAAGCCGTCGAGACGATGCCCCAGGTGGAGGAGGCGTTCGAGGAGATCGAGGTCGACGCGCCGCTGGTGGGAATCATCATGGGCTCAAAGAACGACAAGCCCAAGCTGCAGCCCGCCGGGGAGGCACTCCACGACCACGGGATTCGCTACGAGGTCCGCGTCCTGAGCGCACACCGGACTCCGGACGAGACCCGCGACTACTGCATGAACGCGCGGATGCGGGGCCTGAAGGTGATCATCGCGGGCGCCGGCATGTCGGCCGCGCTGCCCGGCTTCGCGGCCGCCCACACCGACCTGCCGGTGATCGGCATCCCGATCTCGGGGAAGAACCTCGGCGGCCTCGACGCGCTGCTCTCCGCTGTGCAGATGCCGCCCGGCGTCCCAGTCGCCTGCGTCGCGATCGACGGCGCGAAGAACGCGGGAATCCTCGCGGCCCGGATCATCAACGCCTAGGGCTCAGGGCGTAGTGGTTCAGACTTAGAACGTGATCCCCCGCTACACACGCGAGGAAATCGGCGCCGTCTGGACCCAGCGGCACCGCATGGAGACCTGGCTCGCGGTTGAGCTGGCCGCGACCGAGGCGTTGGCCGCAGAGGGCGTTGTCCCCGAGGAGGCGGCCAGGGCCTGCCGCGAGCGGGCCTCGTTCACCGTCGAGGCGGTCGAGGAGCGCGAGCGGACCACGGGCCATGACGTCGCCGCGTTCGTCGACGTCGTCTCCGACTCGATCGGTGATGAGGGGCGGTGGCTGCACTACGGCCTCACCTCCTCGGACGTCCTCGACACGGCCCTGGCGCTGCAGCTGCGCGAGGCGGGGGAGATCATCGTGCGGGGTGCGAGGGCGTATCGCGACGCACTGGTCGCCAGGGCGAGGGAATTCGCCGACACCCTCTGCGTCGGCCGCACCCACGGAGTCCACGCGGAGCCGACCACCTTCGGCCTCCGGCTCGCGAGCTTCGCCTTCGAGGCCGACCGCAACCTTCAGCGGCTCACCAACGCCTTCGAGCAGGTCGCCGTCGGGAAGCTCTCCGGAGCAGTCGGGACCTATGCCTCGGTGTCCCCGGCCGTCGAGGCGCGGGTGATGGAGGCGCTGGGCCTCGCGGCGGAGGACGTCTCCACGCAGGTCGTGCCGCGCGACCGGCATGCCGTGGTCCTGGCGCGCATCGCGATCGCGGGCGCCGGGCTCGAGCGCTTCGCGACCGAGGTCAGGAACCTCCAGCGGACCGAGGTGCGCGAGGTCGAGGAGCCGTTCGGAGCGGGACAGAAGGGCTCCTCGGCGATGCCCCACAAGCGAAATCCGATCCTCGCCGAACGGCTCACCGGCCTGGCGCGAGTTCTGCGCGGCTACTCGCAGGTCGGCCTCGAGAACGTCGCGCTCTGGCACGAGCGGGACATCTCCCATTCGGGGGCGGAGCGGATTGTGATTCCGGACGCGACGATCGCGCTCGACTACATGCAACACATCGCCACCCGGATCGTCGAGGGGATGACCGTCCACACCGACCGCATGCGCGAGAACCTCGAGCTCACCCACGGAGCGCTCTTCAGCCAGCGCGCTCTGACCGCGCTCGTCGATTCCGGGATGAGCCGCGACGACGCCTACCGCCTCGTCCAGGAGTCCGCACAGCGCGCCTGGGACGAGGGAACGAGCTTCCGGGAGCTGATTGCTGCCGCCGCGCCCCAGCTCGATCTCGACGCCGTCTTCGATTACGACGCCTACCTCGAGCACGTCCCGGAAGTGATGGCGCGCCTGGATAGGCTTGCGCCGTGATCCTCTACACCTGCGGCCAGAAGAAGAGCCACGCCTCGATCGGCCACCCCTGCGGGCGAGCCGCCAAGGCGCTCGACGAAGCCGGCTACGAGTACGAGATCCGCGACCTCCCGGGCTACCGCCTGGCGCCGTGGACCTGGGGAGAGCGTCGCCGCGGCCGGGAGGAGGTCCGCGAGCTCACGGGGCAGATCAACCTGCCGGTGCTTCTGCTCGACGAGGGCAAGACCGTGGCCGGCTCGGGCAAGATCGCCGACTGGGCCAAGGCCCACCCGGCCTATCAGCCGGAGGTCGGCGGCGGATGACCACGTCGCTCGCGGATCTGAAGCACCACGGCTCGGGCAAGGTCCGGGAGATCTACGAGGACGGCGGCGAGCTGATCATGGTCGCCTCAGATCGGATCTCGGTGTACGACGTGATCCTGCCGACCGAGATTCCCGACAAGGGCAAGGTCCTGACCCAGATGTCGCTTTTCTGGTTCGAGCTGACCGGCGACATCGTGCCCAACCACTTCATCTCCGAGGACGTCCCTCCCGAAGCCGCTGGACGCGGCATGCGGGTCCGGAGGCTCGAGATGTACCCGATCGAGTGCGTCGTCCGCGGCTACCTCTCGGGCTCGGGCTGGCGCGAGTATCAGGAGGCGGGGGCGGTCTGCGGAATCGAGTTGCCGTCGGGCCTGAAGGAGTCCGAGAAGCTGCTCGAGCCGATCTTTACGCCGGCCACCAAGGCTGAGCTCGGGGAGCACGACGAGAACATCGACTTCGACCGGGCCGTCGAGATCACCGGCGACCGCCATCTGATGGAGGAGCTGCGGCGGATCTCCATCGAGATCTACCGGCGGGCAGCCGACCACACGGCCGAGCGGGGAATCATCGTGGCTGACACCAAGTTCGAGTTCGGCCAGTCGGCCGGCGCCGAGGTCGTCCTCGGCGACGAGGTCCTCACCCCCGACTCGTCGCGGTTCTGGCCGTCCGATGACTACGAGCCCGGCCGCTCGCAGGCATCCTTCGACAAGCAGTACGTGCGCGACTACGCGGACTCGATCGGCTGGGACCACACGCCACCCGGACCAGAGTTGCCCGACGAGGTGGTCCAGAACACCAGGGCGAAGTACGTAGAGGCATACGAGCGGATCACGGGCCGAAAGCTCGACTGAATACGCCGGTACGCTGGCTCTGTGAAGGCGAAGGTGCTGATCCGCCCGAAGGAGGGCATCCTGGACCCGCAGGGCAAGGCGGTGGAGCGGGCGCTTCCCGCGCTCGGTTTCGAAGGCGTGCACGACGTGCGGGTCGGACGGCTTGTCGAGCTCGAGACTGATGACCCGGCCAAGCTCGACGATCTCTGCGAGAAGCTGCTGGCGAACCCGCTGATTGAGGACTTCGAGGTCGAGCTCGAGCAGTGATCGGAGTCATCCAGTTCCCGGGCTCCTGCGACGAGCGAGATGCGCTGGAGGCGATCCGGCGCGTCGGCGACGGCCGCCTGGTCTGGCACGAGGAGACGGATCTCTCGGACCTCGACGGCGTGGTCATTCCCGGCGGGTTCTCCTACGGCGACTACCTGCGCGCCGGAGCGATCGCGCGCTTCTCGCCGGCGATGGAGGCGGTCGCAGGCTTCGCCGGCGAGGGAGGGGCGGTGCTGGGCATCTGCAACGGCTTTCAGGTCCTCTGCGAGGCGGGCCTGCTTCCGGGCGCGCTCCTGCCGAACGAGGGCCTGCGGTTCATCTGCCGCCAGGTCGGGCTGGTTGCCGAGGACCTCAGGGGCCCGTTCGGTGTCGAGCTCGGACCGGGCGACCGGCTCTCGATCCCGATCAAGCACATGAGCGGACGGTACTTCGCGCCCGATGAGGAGCTCGACCGGCTCCAGGCGGAAGGGCGGATCGCGTTCCGCTACGCGCCCGGCGAGAACCCGAACGGCAGCGTGCGGGACATCGCCGGCGTGCTGAACGAGGCGGGGAACGTGCTCGGCCTGATGCCGCACCCCGAGCACGCGGTCGACCCGCTGACGGGATCCGAGGACGGGCTCGCCCTGTTTAGGTCGCTGGTCGGAGCCAATCACCTTACGGGTCGCGCTGATGCGCGCCCTCCCGTCTCCGCGGCGTGACCTCGGGGGTCTCCGAGAGCAGACACCGCGAGCTCGGGCTCACCGACTCGGAGTACGAGCGCATCGTCGAGCTGCTCGGCCGCGATCCGAACGACGTCGAGCTGGCGATGTTCTCGCTGCTCTGGTCGGAGCACTGCGCCTATAAGCACTCGCGCAAGCTGCTGGGCCGGCTGCCTACCGAGGGGGAGCGGGTGGTTATGGGTCCTGGCGAGAACGCCGGGGCGGTGGACGTCGGAGGTGGCTACGCGGTCGCCTTCAAGGTCGAGTCGCACAACCATCCGAGCGCGGTCGAGCCCTTCCAGGGGGCGGCCACGGGGGTCGGCGGCATCCTGCGTGACGTCTTCGCGGTCGGGGCTCGCCCGATCGCCGTGCTCGATTCGCTGCGTTTCGGAGAGCCCACCTCAGCGCGTTCGCGATACCTGTTCGAGGGCGCGGTCGCGGGCATCGGGCACTACGGCAACTCGATCGGCGTGCCGACGGTCGGCGGCGAGGTCTACTTCGAGCCGCCGTACGAGCACAACTGCCTGGTCAACGCCATGTGCGTCGGCCTGGCGCGGACCGACGAGATGATCCGCTCCGCGGCCGCCGGGCCGGGGAACCTGCTGGTGATCATGGGCGCGTCGACGGGACGCGATGGAATCGGCGGCGCCTCCGTACTTGCATCCGCCGAGTTGGAGGCGGGTGACGACTCAAAGCGGCCGAGCGTCCAGATCGGCGACCCGTTCGAGGAGTCGAAGCTGCTCGAGTGCTGCCTGGAACTGCTCGAGCGCGACCTCCTGGTCTCGCTGCAGGATCTGGGAGCGGCCGGTCTGACCTCCTCAGCGGGGGAGATGGCCTCAAAGGGCGGGGTCGGGATCGACATCGACGTGGCCCGCGTCCCCCTGCGCGAGCCCGACCTGGAGCCATTCGAGGTGATGATCTCCGAGTCCCAGGAGCGCATGCTCGCGGTGGTGACGCCGTCCAAGCTCG
>DATDKQ010000134.1:0-3182 GCA_036519915.1 Solirubrobacterales bacterium
GGCCGCGCCTCATAGACCATTTCCTCGTCGAGCTCGCCGACGCGCCGTCCGTCCGGGAGATGAACGCCGTAGAGGCCGCGGTCGGGAATCGTCCCCGCGTTGGCGACCGCGAGCTGGCGGGCGCCGGGACGGCCGCGCATCGTCCCCTTGGTCCGGTCCCAGACGATCCGCGGCCGCAGCTCCGCGAAGCGCTCGGACGGGTAGCGGCCGTCGAGCATGTCGAGAACGTTTTCCAGCTGCTCTCGCGAGATCTCGGCGAAGGGCTGCGCGGAGCGGACCAGCCGCTCCACCTCGTCGATCTCCCACTCGTCGAGCGCTGCCATCGAGACCAGGTGCTGGGCCAGCACGTCGAGCGGGTTCTGCGGGATGACGGTCTCCTCGATCTCGCCGGTGCGCATCCGGCGGGCGACCACGGCGCACTCGAGCAGGTCCGCCCTGAACTTGGGGAAGATGCGGCCCTTCGAGACCTCGCCCAGCGTGTGGCCGGCGCGGCCCACTCGCTGCAGCCCCCTGGTCACCGACTTCGGCGACTCGACCTGGATGACGAGGTCCACGGCGCCCATGTCGATGCCGAGCTCGAGCGAGGAGGTGGCCACCAGGCAGGGCAGCTGGCCCGACTTGAGCAGCTCCTCGACCAGCGCCCGCTCCTCGTGGGAGAGCGAGCCATGGTGGGCGCGGGCGATCTCCGGAGGTGCCTTGTCTCCGTTCTTGGAGTTGCCGGCGTGCTCGGTGGCCGGCAGCTCCTCCTCCAGCTCGTCATTGTGCATCTCGTTGAGGCGCTTCGCGATTCGCTCGGCCGCGCGCCGGTTGTTGACGAAGACGATGGTCGAGTTGTGCTCGCGGACCAGCCGCAGCAGCTCGGGATAGATCGCGGGCCAGATCGAGCGGGTATTGGTGGCGGGGTCGAGCGACGCCTCGATCGGGCCGGGGTCGATGCGTTCCGGCGAATGTTCGAGATTCGGGGGCGGGGTCTTGCCGGTGTCGGCCCCGTCGCGGCGCTTGTTGCCGAGTGGGCTCGGCTCGACCATGTCCTCGACCGGCACGACGATCTCGAGGTCCAGCTGCTTCGGCTCGGAGGCGTCGACGATCTCGCAGTCGCGCCCGGCACCCACCAGGAACTGGCCGATCCGCTCCAGGGGCCGCTGCGTCGCGGAGAGCCCGATCCGCTGGATCGGCTGGTCGGCCGTCAGGTGATCGAGGCGCTCCATGGTCAGCGCCAGATGCGAGCCCCGCTTCGAGGGCGCCACGGCGTGGATCTCATCCACGATCACCGCCTCGACGCCGGTGAGGATCTCGCGGGCCTGCGAGCTGATCATCAGGTAGAGCGACTCGGGCGTTGTGATCAGGATGTCCGGCGGCTCACGCCGCATCGCGCGACGCTCGGACTGGGGGGTGTCGCCGGTGCGCAACGCGACCGAGATGGGCGCGCCGATTCCCTGCAGCGGTGCCCGCAGGTTGCGCTCGATGTCGTAGGAGAGGGCCTTGAGGGGCGAGATGTAGACGATCCGCACCCCCGATCCAAGCCGCTCGGGCTCCCGGGCGAGGCGGTCGATCCCCCAGAGGAAGGCCGCCAAAGTCTTTCCCGACCCCGTGGGGGCGCAGATCAGGGTGTGCCCGCCCGAGGCGATCGCGGGCCAGCCCGCCGCCTGGGCGGGGGTCGGAGCCTCGAATGAAGCCTGAAACCACCTCTGAACAGGCTCCGAGAAGGGATCCAGGGGTGACTCTTGGGTCGCGGACGTACTCATGGCCAACCTACTGACCTTACCGACCGACCCACTCGGGCTAGGCGTGTCGCCTTCCTCCCAGACGGGTGGGAGGAAGGCGACAAACGGCAGCGGTTGGATCCGCTAGGGGCGGCTGCCCTCCGCGGCGCCGAGCGCGACCCGCTCCACGTCCAGTCGTGGTAGCCGCCGCTCCAGCCAGTGTGGGATCCACCAGTTCCACTTGCCGAGCAGCTGCATCACCGCCGGCACGAGCACCATCCGGACCACGGTGGCGTCGAGGAAGATCGCCGACGCTAAACCGATCCCGAACAGCTTCAGGAAGACCTCGTTCGAGGTGACGAAGGAGAGGAAGACGACGACCATGATCGCCGCGGCCGCCGTGATCACCCTCGCCGTCTTGGCGAGACCGTCTGCGACCGCCCGGCGCGTATCGCCGTCCTTCAGGTACTCCTCCCGGATCCGGGAGATCAGGAAGACCTCGTAGTCCATCGAGAGGCCGAAGAGGATCGCGAACATCATCACCGGCATGAACGGCGCGATGGGGACCTCGTGGTCGATTCCGATCAGGTTGCTCAGTCCACCGCCATTCGCGGCGAGCGTCATCACCCCGTAGGCGGCGCTCACCGAGAGCAGATTCATGATTCCCGCCTTGAGCGAGATCACCGGCGAGTGGAAGGCGAGCAGCAGGAGCAGGAACGAGAGCCCGACTACCCCCGCGATGAAGAGCGGCATGCGGCCCTTCATGAACTCGGACTGGTCCTCGAGCGCGGCGGTCACCCCGCCGATCTGGACGTCGATCGCGGTGCCCTCGAATTGGCCCGGGACGACGTCATCGCGCATATGCCTGACGAGGTCCTCGGTGGCCTCGTCCTGCGGCGAGGTCTTCGGGATCACGGTGATCAGGGCTGCGTCCCCGGCCTGGTTGATCCGCGGCGGGACCACGAATGCGACGTCGGGGGTGCTTCGCAGCGTGTCCGCGAAGGCGGAGATCTGGGACTTCGCCTCCGGGGTGGGCGGGATCTTCGCCGCGATCTGAATCGGGCCGTTGGTCCCGGGTCCGAAGCCCTCGGTGTTCAGGTCGTAGGCCTGACGGGTCATGCTGTCGGGCGGATCGTTGCCCGCGTCGGGGAAGCCGAGGCGCATGCCCAGGGCCGGCGCCGCCAGCGCAAGCAGGATCACCAGCGCGCCGATCGCGAACGGCCAAGGCCGTCGCTGCACTATGTGGCTCCAGCGCGCGGCGGGCGACTCGCCCCCGGCGTTGTTGGCCTCCGTCCTCAGCGCGCGGCCCAGGAATGGAATGCGGAGCCTGTCGACCCTCGGCCCGAGATAGGAGAGGAAGGCGGGCAGCAACGTGATCGAGGCAACCATCATGGTGAGCACCGCCAGGGAGGTCGCGATCGCGACGCCGTACATGTAGCTGAGCCCGGTCAGAACCAGACCGAGCACCGCGATCACGAC
>DATDKQ010000135.1:0-3781 GCA_036519915.1 Solirubrobacterales bacterium
TTGACATCACCGCCGACGTCCAGCGGATCGTGGCCGCAGGACAAGTGACGGATGGACTGGTCACCGCCTTCGTGCGTGGGTCCACCGCCGCAATCACGACGATGGAGTTCGAGCCCGGCGGGGTCGCCGACCTGCGGGACCTGCTCGACCGGCTCATCCCCGTCCACGGCGACTACCAGCACAACCGCCTCAACCACGACACCAACTCGCACGCCCACCAGCGGGCCTCCCTGATCGGAGCCTCCGACCAGGTCCCGCTGATCGGCGGCCGCCTGGCGCTCGGGACCTGGCAGCAGCTGGTTCTGATCGACTTCGACGACCGGCCGCGGGACCGGACGGTCGTCGTGCAGGTCGTCTCCTAGCCGCTTACGCTCGGCGCCGGCTTGCGGCGTGCGGCGAGCTGGCGCTGCACCGCCAGAGTGGCGGCTCCCGAAAGCAGCAGGAGAATGACGTTCACGCCGAGAACCGCGGCGGCGCCCCATGAGACGCTCACCTCCCCGAGCCCGAGCGAGACTCCGAACAGCGCCGAGGCTGGGATGGTGGTGACCGAGATCCCGACGCCGACCGCGGCGGCAGCGCGGGTCTCGAAGGAGAGCATCGCCGCGACCCCCGCGGCCAACGCCACGAGGATGGTCGAGTAGTCGATGTGCTCGAGACCATGCAGGCCCTCCTCGTTAACCTGGAAGCTCGAGCTCAGGAGGCCCACCGCCTGAAGCCCCCAGGCGAGTACGGCCGACACGGCCCAGGTGATCGCGATGCCCAGCAGCAGGGTCCCGATCGAGCGGCGGGCAAGCGGGAGCCGGCGCCCGACGATGCCGACGCAGGCCGCGCAGATCGGCAGCAGGTCCGGGCTGACGGCCATCGCTCCCACGATCAGGATCGGGTTGTCGGTGATCACGCCGATCGCAGCAATCACAGCGGCGACGGCCATCAGGGCGATGTAGCGGCCCAGCGGCCGCGAGTGCGTTCTTGCCTCCCCCATCACCTCGATCCAGGCGAACTGCTGAGGGTCGGCAAAACCGGCGTGGGTGTGAGGGTGCGGCGCGACCACGTCCTGCCGCGTCAGCAGATAGTCGGCATCGTCGATCTCCCAGTCGCGGATCAGGCTCATCAACCGATCGGCGACCGAGGGCAGGACGTCCGCAGCGAGCACGACTCCGGTCTCGGGCCCCTCCGGACTCAGCGCGACGATCCGGTGGACTCCCCCGGTCCCCTCGAGCGCCTCGGTGACCTCGTCGGCACGATGCTCGGGAATGGCGAGGCGGAGTCTCAGCACGCGGCGAGTCTAGGAACCGGCCGGGACGCTCCTACTGACTCCTGAAGTCGATCTCCCTGATCACCTTCGCCGGGGCCCCTGCGGCGATCACGCCGGCGGGCAGGTCCCCGGTGATCACCGAGTTCGCGCCGATCACGCAGCGCTCCCCGATCTCGACGCCTCCCGTGACGACGCAGTTGACCCCGAACCAGCAATTGGAGCCGATCCGTACCGGCCCCTGACGCTCGAAGCCCTGCCAGGTCACCGGCTTGGTTGGGTCGTCGTAGCGATGGTCCGAGTCGCCGACGAAGCAGCTGTTGGCGAACATCACGTGGTCGCCGATCTCGATCAGCTCGAGGGCGGCGAGCATCGTGTTCTTGTTCAGGAAGCAGCCCTCGCCGATCCTGATCCGCGCGTCCCCGGAGAGCGTGAGCCAGCAGCCGGGCTCCAGCAGCGTGCCCTCGCCGATCTCGAGCCTGCCGCTGTCGAGCGCCTCGAGCACCTCACCCTCGACCGGATAGCGGATGAAGAAGCCGCCCTCAGCGGCGTGCCGGCTGATCCTGAGGCGGCGTCGCCAACTGCGGTTGCGCTCATACCAGCGCCACTTCACCCACCAGGTGCGCCATTGGCTTAGCGACGCCACGCCGAGAGCTTCGCAAACGCCGGGGTCAGGTCTATCGTGCGCCTCGTGAGCCCCGGCTCCGAGCAGGCACCGCGCGGCGGGATCGACCTCGGCGGGACCAAGATCCAGACCGTCGTCGTGGACTCCTCCAGCAAAGTCCTGGGCGAGTCACGGCGGCCCACGCCCGACACCGGTGGCCCGGAGGACGTGGCGCGCGAGGTGGCCGCTGCGATGCGGGAGGCGGCCGCCCAGGCCGGGCTCGGCACCCGCGAGCTGAGCGCCATCGGCATGGGCTCGCCCGGCGACGCCGACGAGGAGACCGGGGTGGTCTCGGACGCCCGCAACCTGCCGGGATGGACCGGGTCGTTTCCGCTCGGAGAGCACCTCTCGAAGGAGTTCGAGGTCCCCGTGCGGATCGGAAACGACGTCTCGGTGGCCGTGCAGGGCGAGTTCGAGCTCGGCGCCGGAAAGCAGTTCAACACCATCCTCGGCGTCTGGTGGGGGACCGGCGTCGGCGGCGGGCTGATCCTCGACGGCAAGCCGTGGCTTGGCCGCGGCGCCGCCGGTGAGATCGGCCACATGGTCGTCAAGCGGGGCGGGGCCCGGTGCACCTGCGGCCGGCGCGGCTGCATGGAGGCCTACGCCGGCCGGCTGGCGATGGAGATCAAGGCCCGCAAGGAGGTCGAGCGGGGCGCCAGGACCGACCTCTTCAAGATCATGGAGGAGCACGGCCGGGACCGCCTCACCAGCAGCATCTGGGAGCGGGCCCTGATGCACGGCGACGACCTGGCGACGACCCTGATCGACCGGGCCGTGAAGATGCTCGGGGTCGGGATCGCCTCGGCGGTCAACCTGCTCGATCCCGAGGCGGTGATCATCGGCGGCGGCCTCGGGGTGCGCTTCGGGGAGAAGTACGTGAGCCGAATCGCGACCCGCATGCACCCGCATCTGTTCGTGCCGGATCGGCCGCCGCACATGCACGTCGCCACACTGGGCGACCTCGGGGGGGCGATCGGCGCCTCGCTGTTGGTCGATCCGCGCGTGCAGCCGGCAACGGCATGAATCATGCCGCCCAACCGCCACCCCCTTCGGCGTATAGATTCGCTGACTAACCCTGCTGATTGACGCGGGGACCAAAGGAGGAAAGAATGGCCAAGGTCGACGGAACCGGGACCATCAGCACGGACCTGGGGAAATGGTGGCTCGTAGGCCTTCTCGGAGTGCTCTCGATAGCGGCCGGCGTCCTCGCCCTCGTCTATCCCAACATCACGCTGCTGGCTCTCGGCCTGATCGTCGGGATCTATCTGGTCGTGGCCGGCGCGAGCTATGTGGCTCTGGCGACGATCGAAAACCAGACAGCCAGCGGTCGGGTGCTGCGGTACTTGGTCGGCTTCCTTTCCACACTGGCGGGACTGATCTGCCTGGTCCGTCCGGGTGCCGGCGTGCTCGCACTCCTGATCGCTCTCTCCTTCTGGTTCATTCTCACGGGAATGGCGGATCTGGCGCGAGCTCTCGATGTGCGTGAGCACCGGATCATTTCGGCCGTGCTCGGCGTGGTCTCGATTGCGGCCGGCGTGATCATCGTCGCCAATCCCGACATCGGACTGACCACGCTGGCACTGCTGGCCGGCATCGGCTTCATCGTCCGCGGCACGGTGGAGGTCATGGCCGCCGCCTGGATGTATCGGGCCGGGCACTAGCCCCAGACGCTGTTAGCGTGGAAAGCGGCTTCCGCCGGGTTTGGCCTGCGGTGCCGCCCCCGGCGGTCCCGCCGGCGACGGGAACGGTGGACGTCGGAAACGCGTGGAAGGTGTTCGAGTCGCTCGACCTCGCCCTCGCGGGGATCGGAATCGCCGCGCTTTACAGCGCCTGGGAGCAGCTCACCGGGCGCTTCCGCTTTGGCG
>DATDKQ010000136.1:0-15567 GCA_036519915.1 Solirubrobacterales bacterium
GGGATCGGGTGGTCGCCCACGTCCTTGCGGCGAGCGATCAGTTCCTCGTGGTCGTTGGAGGTGGTGAAGAACCCGCCGCGCTCGTCGTCTGCGAAGCGCTCGATCATCAGGTCGGCGGTCTCGCGGGCGGCGTCGAACCAGCGCACCTCGAGGGTCGCCTCGTAGAGCCGCAGCAGCGCCTCCACCAGGAAGGCGTGGTCCTCGAGGTAGGCGTTGAGCCGCGCCTCGCCCTCCTTCCAGGTCCGAAGCAGGTGCCCGTTCGAGTCGCGCATCGACTCCATGACGAAGCGGGCACAGGCCGAGGCGGCATCGAGGTAGTCCTCGCGGTTCATCGCGGCGCCGGCGTCGGCGAGCGCAGCGATCATCAGCGCGTTCCAGGAGCAGATCCGCTTGTCGTCGAGGCTCGGACGGACCCGCCGATCGCGCCAGGCGTAGAGCGCCGTGCGCGCATCGGTCAGCTCGGCGGGCTGCTGGGCGCTGGCGCCGAGCGGGACATGGAGGATGTTGCGGCCCTCGAAGTTGCCGGCGGGGCTCACGCCCCAGTAGCCCAGCACCCGCTCGATCGCATCTCCGGAGCGCCCGGCCTCGGCGAGCGCGGTCCGCATCTCGTCTTCCTCCCAGACATAGAAGCGGCCCTCCTCGCCCTCGGAGTCGGCGTCGATCGCCGAGTAGAAGCCTCCCTCGGGCCCCCGCATCTCCCTCAGCGCCCAGTCGAGCGTCTCCTCGCAGACCCGGCGCCAGCGCTCCTCGCCCATCACCTGCCAGCCATGCAGGTAGGTGCGCGCGAGCAGCGCGTTGTCGTAGAGCATCTTCTCGAAGTGGGGGACGAGCCAGGTGGCGTCCACCGAGTAGCGGTGGAACCCGCCTCCGAGCTGGTCGTAGATGCCGCCGTGCATCATCTTGTCGAGCGTCAGGCGGACCGGGTCGTTCTGGCCGCGATCGAGCAGGAACTCGAGGGCACTGGCCGGCGGGAACTTGGGCGCGCCGCCGAAGCCCCCGTTGGCGCGGTCGAAGGCGGACTGCAGCCCCGAGATCGCCTGCGCCAGGATCGATTCGTCGAGCGGCTCCTGCGACTGCTCGACCCGGCCGACGGCGCCGAGTGACTCGCGGATCTGGGCCGACGCCTCGCGCAGCTCCTCGCGCTGGTTTCGGTAGGCCCCCGCCGTCGCCTCGAGTACCTGCCCGAAGCTCGGCATCCCCTGCCGGGGCTCGGGCGGGAAGTAGGTGCCGCCGTAGAAGGGCACACCCTCGGGATCCAGGAAGACCGTCAGCGGCCAGCCGCCCTGGCCGGTCATGCCCTGGACGGCCTCCATGTAGATGTCGTCGACGTCGGGGCGCTCCTCGCGATCGACCTTGATCGGCACGAACGACTCGTTGATCAGCCTCGCCGTCTCCTCATCCTCGAAGGACTCATGCTCCATCACGTGGCACCAGTGGCAGGCCGAGTAGCCGATCGAGAGCATGATCGGCTTGTCCTCCTGCGCCGCGCGCTCGAGCGCCTCAGGGCCCCACGGCTGCCAGTCAACCGGGTTGTCCTTGTGCTGGAGGAGGTAGGGACTGGTTTCCTGGGCGAGGCGGTTGGCCATCTCTTCGAGAGTACCCGCCGCGTCCCAATTGATCCCAGCCCTCTGCATATGATGCGCGGAGCGACAGTGGAGGCTCGATGAAGGACCTCACGGTGATCATGGATGACCAGCCCGGGAAGCTGGCAGACCTGGGTGAGGCGACCGGTAGGGCGGGGGTGAACATCGCGGGCCTCTGCGCGATGGTCGGGGACGGCAAGGGGTTCATCCACATGCTGGTCGAGGACGGGGCCGCCGCACGCAGCGCGCTCGAGGAGGCGGGGATGACCGTCGCCGACGAGCGGGAGGCCGTCGTCGTCGACCTGCACGACAAGCCCGGCGCGATGGGGGAGATCGCGCGTGACCTCGCCGAGGCCGGGGTCAACATCGACGTCGCCTACACGATCTTCACGGGCGTCCGCCTGGTGATCCTCACCGAGGATGTCGAGGCGGCAACGCAGGCGCTGGCCCTGAACGGCGCCTCCGGCTAGCTCGGCATAGCCCTAGGGGCAGCCGACGAGGACGTTCTGACCGGAGCCGCCCTTGCAGCGGTCACGCTTCTTGCCGCCGTTGAGGACGTCATTGCCCGCGTTGCCCTTGAGGCGGTCGCGGCCGTTCTTGCCCTTGAGCAGATCGCCGCCGTCGCCGCCGACCAGGCGGTCCGGCCCGCTTCCGCCGATCACCGTGTCGCCACCCCGATCGCCGAACACGAAGTCAGCCCCGCCACCGGTGCACACCAGATCGCCGCCGCCACCGGCGAAGACCCGGTCGTTCCCCGTGAAGGTGACGATGACGTCGCTGCGGGCGGTCCCGGTGATCACATCGTCACCGGGGGTCCCGGCGATGGTCGGGGCCGCGCAGCTGGGCCTGGTCTTCTTCGGCTTCCTGGGCTGCTTCTTGTTGACGGTCGTAGTCGCCGTCGCCGAGTTGTTGGCCAGGACGACGTCCTCCGGGCTGGTCACGCTCGCCGTGTTGGTCAGCGTGCCGGCCTTCTTGGTCTTGACGACGATCGTGACGGTCGCTGTCGTCGCCGCGTTCACCTGGCCGAGGTCGCATGTCACCGTGTCGCCGGCCCGCTGACACACCCCGTCTGTCGCGGAGACGAAGTCCGCGCCGGCAGGCAGCTTGTCGGTCACCTTCGTCTCGGTGGCCGGGAGCGTCCCGGGATTTTCCACCTTGATGGTGTAGGTCAGGTTGTCGCCGGCCGTCACGGGATCTGGGCTATCCGATTTGGTGAGTGCCAGATCGGTATCCCCGGGCGCGGCCCCCGCTCCGCCCGAGACGACGGCGCCCGCCACGATGAGCGTCAGGGCTGTGCCTGCGACAGCCAGGAGTCGAGGTACACCCCAACGTGAATCGACCTGTTCCATACGCACTTCTTTCCTCCCAGGAATAGTTGCCTACCCCGAAAAGCGCCGCGCGACACCATCGGGTTACGCCGCGCCCTGCCGAACTGAGCGACGCGCCTACGAGCCGGAGACGTCGGTCGCGAACGCCTCGAAGGCGGCCACGTAGTGGTCGATGTGCTCCTGCTCGTGGGCGATCGAGAGGGTCCACTCCTCTTCGACGCCCGGCGTCATGAAGATGCCGTGATTCATGTGGTAGAGCCAGGCGAGGGTGGCTAGCTCGGCGTCGACCTTGGTGAGGTAGTCGCGGTACTCGTAGATCGGCTCGGGGGCGAAGATCACGCAGCCCTTTGCGCCCAGGCCCTGGGTGTAGGCCGGCAGGCCGTAGCGGTCGATGACATCCTGGCAGCGGGACATGAGGTCGTCGTTGGTGGCCTCGAGCTTGTCGTAGACATCGGGGGTGAGGACCTTGGTGAGCGTCGCCTCGGCGGCCGCCATCACGAGCGGGTTGCCGTTGAAGGTGCCGATCTGGTGAACCCGGTCGGAGGCGATGACCTCGCCGAGCTCCGCTGTCATCCCGATTGCGCCGCCCGGGTAGCCGCCGCAGATCGCCTTGGCGAGGCAGATCATGTCCGGCTCGACGCCGAAGCGCCGGGTGGCACCGCCGTAGGAGATGGTGGCGCCCGTCTTCACCTCGTCGAAGATCAGCTGGACGCCGTGCTCGGTGCAGAGCTCGCGCACCCGCTCGAGGTACCCCTCCTTCGGCGGAATGATGTTGATGTTCATCATCGCCGGCTCGATGATCAGCCCGGCGATCTTTCCCTCGTGCTTGTTCAGGGTCGCCTCGAGGATGTCGGCATCGTTGAAGGGGATCGGGACGGTGAGCTCCACAACCGCGTGCGGGTAGCCCTCGCCGAAGGCGACCGGAGTGGGGCTCTCGCGGGGCCCGAGCTCGTCGAGTTCCGGGTAGCAGGAGACCATCACCGCGTCGTGGTGGCCGTCGTAGGAGCCCTCGATCTTGATGATCAGGTCGCGACCGGTGGCTCCGCGGGCGAGGTGGATCGCTGACATCGTGGATTCGGTGCCGGAGTTGGAGAAGCGCCACTGCGGCAGTCCGAAGCGCTCGACCAGGTTCCCGGCCGAGACGATCGAGCCGTTGGTTGGAGCGGCGAAGTGGGTTCCGAGATCGATGCGCTCCTTCACCGCCTCGCCGATCACCGGATTCGCGTGCCCGACACACATCACACCGAAGCCGTTGTGGAAGTCCACGTACTCGGAGCCGTCCACGTCCCAGACGAGCGCGCCCTTCCCCCGGTCGATGTAGACCGGCCACGGATCGTTGAGCTGGAAGGAGGAGGGGACGCCGCCGGGCATCACCCTCCGAGCCCGGTCGAAGTACTCTGCCGAACTCGGCGTGTGCTCGCGGAAGCGAGCCATCTGCTCCTCGGTGAGCTTGTTGATCTGTTTGCGGTCGAGCGTTCCCTCGCTCGCCGTTACGTTCCTGGCCATCGCGCCTCAGACTATCTGGGGAACGGTTTCCCCCTCCGTCTCCCTCGCCATCGCCACGGACAGGACGGCGCAGGCGAGGGCCGCGACCGCCGCCACATAGAAGGCGGCGCTGTAGCCGGAGATCGCGGCCGCCGCGCCGACGAGCGGCGAGCCGACGAGCATGCCGAGGTCGAAGGCTGCGGTGAACGTCCCCATTGCCTTGCCACGACGCTCGGGCCCGACGCGGTTGATCGCGACCAGGGAGAGGGAGGGGAAGAGCAGCGAGAAGGCCGCACCCATCCCGATCGCGCCGGCGATCACGACGGCGAGGTCATCGGCGGCGCCGAGCAGGACGAGCCCGGTTGCCTCGATCAGGGCAGCGCCCACCGCGCAGCGGGCCGGGCCGATCCGATCGGGCAGCCCTCCCGCCAGTAGCCGGGTCGCGACGACCGTTGCGGCGAAGACGCTGAACACGGCCGGGCCGTGGCCGATGCCCCGCTCATCCAGGCTGAGCACGATGAAGGCGGAGACGGCCGCGAACCCAAAGACGCTGAGCGCGAACGTCACGCCCGGACCGAGCGCCTCGCGCGAGATGAACGGCCCCCGGCCGGCCTCCTCCGCCGGCTCGTAGTCCTCCGGAAGCCGGGAGGCGATCGCTGCCCCGAGCAGGGGCGCGCCCGCGGCGAACGCCCAGACCAGATGGAAGCCGCCGACGTCCTGGAGCAGCACGCCGATCGGGGGACCCAGGGTCAGCCCCGTCCAGATCGCGAGGCCGTAGAGGCCGATCATCCGGCCGCGGCGCTCCTCGGGGGCCATGTCGACGTTCCAGGCTGAGCCCGCCGTGAACACCGTTCCCTCGCCGGCGCCGAGGAAGAAGCGGGCGACGATCAGCCCCGGGATCCCCGCCGGGACGAAGTAGAGAACGCCGGCGACCGCAGCGAGCAGGGCGCCGACGATCAGGGTCGGCTTGCGGCCCCGGGTGTCCGCGAGGTTGCCCGCTATCGGGCGGCAGACGATGCCGGTGAAGGCGAATGCGCCGCTCACGATCCCGACCTCGAGATTCGTGCCGTCGAGGTTGTCCTTGACGTAGTGGGGGAGGACCGCGAGCGTCGCGCCCACTGCGAGTAGCCCCAGGTTGGTGACGATGAAGATCCCGGCGAATCCGGCCCAGTCCTCGCGCCAGATCCGGACGCCCTCGCTCATCCCCCGCCCCGCAGCTCCGCGCGCCGGATCTTGCCGCTCGGGGTCTTCGGCAGCTCGTCGGTGAACTCGACGATGCGTGGGTACTTGTAGGGCGCCGTGACCCGCTTGACGTGGTCCTGGAGCTCGGCGGCGAGCTCGTCGGACGGCTCGCCGTCGGCGAGCACCACGATCGCCCGGACGATCGATCCCCGCTCCTCGTCAGGGGCGGGGACCGCCGCCGCCTCGGCGACCGCGGGGTGGGAGACGAGCGCCGACTCGACCTCGAACGGGCCGACTCGATAGCCGGCGGTGGTGATGATGTCGTCGTCCCGGCCCTCGAACCAAAGATAGCCGTCCCCGTCCTGTCGGACGTGGTCACCGGTCGGCCACCACTCGCCCTCGAACGGCTTCTCGCCCAGGTAGTGGCTGAAGAAGGTCGGCACGGTTTCCGGCCTCACCTGGAGCTCGCCGTCGGCGACGCGCACCTCGATGTCGGGTAGCGGGCGGCCCATCGAGCCGTCGCGCTCCGGGTCGTCCTCGTCGGGGCGCATGCCGGTCACCGGCCCTGTCTCGGTCTGGCCGTAGCCGTCCCCGATGCCGAACCCCATCGCCTCGCGGAAGGCGCGGATCACGTCCGGGTTGAGCGGCTCGCCCGCGGAGAGCATGCGGCGCAGCGGGCCGATCGGCCTCAACTCAGTGCGCTTCGCGAGCATGCGGTACTCGGTCGGCGCCTGACAGAGGACGTTGACGCCCTCGCGCTCGACGATCCCGAGGCGCTCGGCGGGATCGAAGCGCGCGTCGTGGATCAACGCGGCGGCGCCGCGGAGCCAGGGCGCGATGAAGACGTTCCGGGTCGACTTCGACCAGCCGGGGGCGGCCGTGCACCAGGCGAGCTCTCCCTTGCGGGCCCCGACCCAGTGTTCGGCCTGCAGATGCTGGCCGATCAGATACCGCTGCGGGTAGAGCACGCCCTTCGGTTCGCCGCTGGTACCCGAGGTGAAGATGATCACGGCGGGGTCCTCCGCGTCGAGCTCGGCGACGTCGGCGGGCGTCTCCTGAGGCCGGTCCTCGTCGAGCGCGTCCGCGATCTCGGCCATCGTAATCGCCGGGATGCCATCGGGCAGCTCGCCGAGCGGCCCCTCCTCGCCGATGCACAGCTTTGGGTTCGCCGCCCGGGCCCTGACCTCCAGGTCCTTGCGCCGCAGTTGCGGGTTGCACGGCATCGCGACGGCCCCCATCCGGAAGCAGGCGAGCATCGCCAGCACCCACTCGATGCGGCTGCCCACCAGCGTCATGACCGCGTCCCCACGCTCGACGCCGCGGGCCGCCATCGCGCCAGAGAGCCCGGCGCTGCGGGCGATCAGCTCGCCGAAATGCCACTCGTGCCGGTTCCCGAGGGCGTCGATCGCGACGATCCCGAGCGTGGAGGCCGGCGCGCGCTCCATCACGTCCTCGACGAAGTTCATCGGGGCAAGTCTGCCGGGTGCGGGCGGCTGAGTGTCCGGCGCTACCTTCCGTACATCGCCGCCTACAGCTTCGTCTCGGGGGATCAGGTCGATCCGGACAGCTATGACAATTTCACCGACGCCAGCACGATCGTGCAGAACCGGACCACGCCGGCAGTCCCGCGCTCGGTCAACGCGGCGGGCAAGGGCGAGTACTACCGCCTGAAGATCCGCGCGAACTGCAGCGGCTGGTGAATCAGCTGCCGGGCGACTTCGCGCCCGATCGTCGGGTAGGTCCCGTCCCGCGGCACTGATCTGAACAGGTCGCGCAGCCACTCGCGGCTGAGGTCGAAACGAACGAGACCGGAGGTGAGGTCGACGAGATCGGCGCGGCGGATCAGCTCGACCTCCGTGCCGCGCTCCCACTGAGAGCGAAGCTCGTGGTGGCGCTCGATCGCGTCGAAGCAGAGCCGGATCCGGTCCTGGTCCCAGCCCTGTTTTTGGAGGAGGTCCGCCGTGAACTCGGCGCCCTCGCGCACGTAGACGCCGCCGTGGGAGGCCTCGTCGTAGAGACCGATGTCGTGGAGGAGCCCCGCGATCAGCAGAACCTCCCGGTCGACTGTCGCCTGACGCGGGGTGGCGAGGCGATCGGCGATCAGGAAGTCACGAAGCCCATGGCGCTCCATCGGGCCGCGGGTCTCGCCGGTGATCTCCCGCAGCTGGGCGAGCGCGGCGGTCTCGGCCTCGGTATGAACCAGGTCCTCGGCCTTGGTCACGAGCGCTTGCCCCGGCTCAGGCCGAGCATTCGCGGGCCGGTCGCCGCCGTCGCGCGCATCAGGGCGCCGACAGGTGCTCCGGCGATCCGCAGTGCTTGACCCTGCCCCGTTGGTCGAAGCGGAGGAGGTCCACGCCCTCGAGTTGCTCGCCCTTGATCTCCGCGGTGAAGTGAAGGACGTGCGGGTCGCCGGGGATCTCGTCGAGGTAGGTGAGCGGCCAGAGCGCGTCCAGCAGGACGGCGAACAGGTCGCTCGCTTCATCGATCCCCGTGAACGGCACCGCGAAGATCGGCGACCGGAGGACGACGTCCGGCGCGAGCGCGGCGACAATCGCATCGAGGTCTCGCGCCTCAAATGCAGCTCGCAGCGGTGTGGGAGTGACCGGCGCCGCCACTGGCAGAGCCTAGCGTCGCCTTCTTGACCTGGCCTAGGCTTTCTCGGCGTCGAGCCGCGCCTGCACCACCGAGACGGAAGACACGACATCGTCGGTGAGGCGGTCGAGGAAGCCGGCCAACGACGGCTGCAGCTCCAGGGCCCGGCGGACGAGATTGAGACCGACTTCGAGGTCGTCGGTCGCGACACCCAGCCCGAGCCAGAGGAGCAGCTGCGGGTTCTCCTCCGACAGGCCGACAGCCTCCATTCCCGCCGCCATAGCTCCCTCGGCGTCTCCGGCCGCAGCACGCTCCTCAGCCACGTCCGACAGCGCGAAAGCCCGGTGAATGCGGAGGGCGCTGGAGAGTTCGGCCAGAGGATCTTCGTGCTGGTCGACCCGCAGGTCGACGCTCCGCCGCCACGGCTCACCCTCCGACGGGACCACCAAGAGGGCGGCGGATATTCGACCGCGGGCGTCGCCGCCGGCGGCCTCGCCCGCCTGCAGGGAGGCGAGCAGGCGGACCGCGAGTTCACCCTTCGCGGCCTCGAACGCAGCGGCCATCGTCTCGGGCACGCCCTCGGCGGCCATCATGTTCGCCTGGCAGCGGCAGTCGACCGCGGTGGCCTCTCCGGCGTAAGGGACACAAGCGTCGCCGGTGAATCCGGCCGTCTCGCCGTCCGCGGCCAGCACGCCGAGCTGCCGGACTGTGGGCTTCGGGTCGGATGCGATCAGCTGTTCGACGGCACGGCTGGCACCAGCTCCCTTGGCCAGCATCTCGAGCGCCCGGGGGCCGAACGAGATTTCCACGAACGACTGGGTTGCGACTGCCCCAACGCCGGGCTGGGCGAAGGGCACGATCCCACCGACGGCCGGCCACGCGGTGAAGACCGCCACTCCGAGCTCGCCGGTGCCCGGGTCACGTGCGACGATCGAGGCTGTCATGGCATCAAACGGGTCGCGCCTCGGCTTCGCCTGCGGCGCGCCCTCGCATAACTACCGCCGCAGCTCGGTGCCGTCGTAGAGCTTCTTGACGACGACCCCGCCGGGCGGGGCGGCCTCGACGCAGAGGCTGCAGAGCACGCACTCGTCGAGGTTCTCGCGGGCGATCGCCACGCTGCCATCCTCCTCACGCACATCGAAGATGTCGACGGGGCAGACCTCCTCGAGCTTGGCGGCGATCTCGGGGTCCTGCGCGATCGCGTCGGAGACCTCGACGTCGATGAAGAGTCCCTGCAAATCCTTGGTTTCAGCCATCAGACCGCGGCCCCCAGCTTCTCCTTGACGGCTTCGGGGATCTCGTCGATTCGCTCGACCACGGGGATGCCTGCCTCCTCGAGGCGGGCGATCTTCTGGGTCGCGGAGTCCTCGGCCCCCTCGACGATGGTGCCCGCGTGGCCGAAGCTCATGCCCTGCATCTCCTCGTCGTCCATGAACTTGCCGGCCATGAAGGCGATGATCGGCAGCTTCGAGTGGTTGGCCTCCCGCCAGTCGACCAGCTCGGCCTCCATGCGGCCGCCCGGCTCTGTGTAGATCACGATCGCCTCGGTCTGCTCGTCCTCCTCGAAGAGGGGCATGAGCTCGGCGTAGGTGGAGCCGATGATCGCGTCGCCGCCGATCGAGACCGCCGTCGAGACACCGAGGCCGGCTGCGGTCAGGGTGGAGGAGATCTCGGTGGTCATGCCGCCCGACCGGGACATGACGCCGATCGAGCCGGGCTCGTACGCCTTGGCGGCGTCCTTCGCGGGTCCGCCGATGCCGCCCATCTTGGCGACGCCCGGTGCGATGACGCCGAGGCAGTTGGGGCCGATGATGCGCGCCCCGCGCTCGTTGGCCAGCTCGACCATCTCGGCGACGTCGCGGCGCGGGATCCGCTCGGTGACGACCACGATCAGCTTGATGCCGTTCTCGATCGACTCGAAGACGGCGTCCTTGGTGAAGACGGGGGGGACGGTCACAACGGAACCGTCGATCTGGGAGCCGTGGTTCGCGACCGCCTGCTCGACGGTGTCGAAGACGGGAACGCCATGGACCTCGCGACCCTTGCGGCCGGGGGTGACACCGCCAACGACCTTGGAGCCGTAGTCCAGGCATTCCTTTGTCAGGTTGACCGCCTCCCGCCCGGTGATGCCCTGGACGATGAAGGTGAAGTCCTCTGAGAGAAGGATCGACATCAGGCCGCGGCTCCCTGGACCTTCTCAACGGCCTCGCCGGCGGCGTCCCACATGGAAGTGGAGCGGTCGCGGAACTCGATGCCGTACTTGCCGAGGATCTTCGCGCCCTCCTCTTCCCAGGCCCCCGGGATGCGAAAGACAGTGATGGTCTCGGCCGGATCCTTGCCGAGCTCGAGGCAGGCCTTGATCACGCCGCGAGCGACGATGTCCACCCGTGTGTTGGAGACGATCGACATCATCACGGCGATCTTCTCGACGCCGTCCTTCTTCAGGACCTCCTTGGCGAGCCCGCAGGACTTCGCCACGGAGGGGTTGCCGCCGATCTCCGCGTAGTTGGCGGGCTTGCCTCCCTGGCTACGGACGGCGTCCGTGAGCGTGAGCGAGCCGCCGCCGGCCCCGATCACGAGGCCGAGGTTGCCGGTGAAGCCGTGATCCTTGCCCTGGATGACGCCGCGGTGGTCGGCCTCGTCGATCGCCTTGACGTTGCGCTCGAACTCGGAGGGCTCATAGACCTCGCGCGGCTCCGCGAGCGCGACGCCGATCTCCGCCAGCACCTTTCGGTGGCGGCCGACCGCCTCGTCCTCCATTTCCATGTGGGCGTCGAGCGCGACGAAGGAGCCGTCGGCGAGGCGCGCCAGGGGGTTGATCTCGGCGAGGGTCATGTCGTAGTCGCGCTGCAGCTGGGCCAGTCGCGCGAGCACGGGCGTGGCGCGGGTGAGCTCGCGGCCGGTCAGGCCGCCCGCCGCGGCGACCACCTCCTTCGCGCGGAAGTCCGGGATCGGGTGGAGGTTGGAGAGGTGCCCACGCCCGACGTGGTCCGGATGCTGATCGGCCACCTCCTCGATGTCGATCCCGCCCATGTCTGAGAAGAGCATCATCGGCCGCTTCGCGCGCCCGTCCCAGAGCACCGCGGCGTAGTACTCCTGCTCGACCTCGGCCTTCGGGTCGACCAGGACGCCGACAGGCATGTGGCCGTTGATCTCGAGCTCGAGGATCTCGGCGGCATGTCCCTCGGCCTCATCGGGCGTGTCGGCGAACTTGACGCCGCCGGCCTTCATCCGGCCGCCCGTGAGGACCTGGGACTTGATCACCGTCGGGCCGCCGATCCGCTCCGCGGCTTCGCGAGCCTCAGCCGCAGTCTTGGCGAAGCCGTACTCGGTGACCGGGATTCCGGCCCGCTCGACTATCCGGCGGCTTTCGAACTCGTAGAAGCGCATGGCGGTCGCCTCGGGGGCGGCGGGAACAGTACAAAGCCGCCGCCGCGGACGGTGCATTGCGCACACATCCGAACTGGGGTCTCGGGGGGTAGTAGGTTCGACCGGCCGGCCCGGCTGGCCGGAGGACTGTCTCGACAATCAAGGAGGACTGATGCGCAAGTTGAGGGGAGCTCCCGCGATCGCGGTTGCGGGTATCGCGCTGTTCGTCGCCCTCGGCGGCGGCTACGCGATCGGCAAGGGGTTCATCGCCACGAAGGATTTGAAGAACCAGGCGGTGACGAATAAGAAGATCAAGAAGGACACGATCAAAGGGAACCGGGTCGACGAAGCCAGCCTGAGCGGTGCCGGCACCGCTCAGTCCATTAGGCAGGACACGGCGGCCCAGGTGCCGGCCGCCACGACGGGAGCAGTCACGGTACTGACCCTTCAGGTGCCTGCGGGCAGCTACGTCATCAGCTCGAAGGCTGTGCTGGCAAAGGCTGGTACGCAGGACCCGGTGCAGTGCTTCCTCAGTGCCGGTGGGGACCAGGACCGGTCGCTAGAGGCCGTGGACGCAGCCAATAACACGACCATCGCGAACCTGCTGGTTCACACCTTCACGAGCAATGGCACCGCGACGCTCGGGTGCGACAACCCGGGTGGCGCTCTTCTCCTGGTCACTAACAAGGTGATCACCGCGACCCCCGTAGGAGCAATCAACAGCTCGACACTTCCCTAACGGACCGGATCGGGGGCCGGGCATACACCCGGTCCCCGTCCGGTCGGAGGAGTGGCGTCAGGCCCGCTCGGCCACTGGCACTGCCTCGGGGACGCCCGCCGCCCGCTGGGGCCGCAGCAGCACGATTGCGGCGATCACACCGACCAGGCAGAACGCCGCCCCGACGCCGAACTGGAGGCTGAAGCCGTCGGTGAGCGCCTGGGCGGCGGAGGTGCCGGTGCCGATCTCGGCGTCGGTGTGGTGGGCCGCGATCGTGCTGAGGACGGCCAGTCCGAGGGCAGCGCCGATGAAGCGGGAGGTGTTGAGTACGCCCGAGGCGAGCCCGCTGACGGCGCGGGGGACACCCTCGACCGCCACGATCGTCGCCGGTACCAGCGCCAGCCCGAGGCCGAGAGCGCCGAGCACGCCGCCGGGCAGCACGTTCGCCACGTAAGTGCCTCCCGGATGGACGCCGATCAGGAGGGCCTCCCCGGCGGTGGCGAACAGCATCCCGGCGGCGAGGACGGCGCGGGCGCCGAACCGGCGGGCGAGGCGGGGCGCCAGGAGGGCGCCGGTGCCGACCGCGAGGGTCATGGGCACGAAGGCGAGCCCGGTTTCGAGGGCGGTGTAGCCAAGCGTGCCCTGCATATAGAGGGACTGGAAGAACCAGAAGCCGAAGATGGCGGCATAGAGCAGGAAGATCACGAGATTGGCCGCGCGCAGGTTGCGGAGCCGGAAGACGCTGAGGGGCATCAGCGGCACGAGCTGCGGGTTCTTGGCCAGCCTCGCCTCATAGAGGCCGAAGGCCACGAGGAGTGCCGCTCCAGCCACGACCGGGCCGAGGACGCCGAGCGAGGTCCAGCCGAGCCGGTCGGTGGTGACGATTCCGTAGGTGAGGGCGGTCATCCCGAGGGTGACGAGCACGGCGCCCGGAAGGTCGAAGTGGCGGTTCTCGACCTCGCTGCGGCCCTCGGGCACGAGGCGGCCGCTGAAGAGCACGATCGCGAGGCCGATCGGGACGTTGATGACGAAGATCGCGGGCCAGCTGAACGCCTCGGTGAGGATCCCGCCGAGCAGCACGCCGGAGGTTGCGCCGATTGCGCCCACCGCGCCCCAGGCGCCGAGCGCCCGATTGCGGGGCGCCCCCTCGTCGAACGAGGTCGTGATGATCGCCAAAGTGGCGGGGGAAAGGATCGCCGCGCCGATTCCCTGCAGGGCGCGGGCGGCGACCAGGGCGCCGGCGCTGGGCGCGATCGCACAGAGGAGGGAGGCGCCGGAGAAGATCAGGGTGCCCGTGTAGAACATCCGGCGGCGGCCGAAGAGATCGGCGGCGCGCCCGCCGAGCAGCAGGAAACCGGCGAAGGTCAGGGTGTAGCCGTTCAGGACCCACTGCAGGCCGTTGGTGGAAAAGCCGAGCGCGTCCTTGATCGACGGCAGCGCGACGTTCACGATCGAGACGTCGAGGATGACCATGAACTGGCCGAGACAGACGACCAGCAGCAGCGCATTCGAGTTGCGCCTCACGATCGCCTGTGCCGCCGTCACCGGGTTCACTTGCGTACGGCCTCCAGGATGTAGGCGGCCTCAACGGCCGCGGCCACCTGGGAGGGGGTGGGGCCGCGGTGTCCGGTGTTCTGCGCTACCGCGGGGCCGGTCCCAGCTGCTTCAACCTTCTCGTGCTCGCTCATAGACTTGCCTTCCTGGCCGTTCATTAGTACGATGACCATCGTATCAAAAGTTGGATCATCGTCGTACAATCGAACTATGGGAATAGATCACACAACGAAGCTGCATCACCCGGAGCGGGATGAGATCGAGCTGCCTGGCGTACTGCACGCCCTCAGCGACCCGCAGCGGCTCGAGATCGTGCGCCGGCTGGCCGAGACCGACGAGCCCTGCGCCTGCGGCTCGATCGAGCTCGGCGTCACCAAGTCGACGAAGACCCATCACTTTCGCGTCCTGCGGGAGTCCGGGGTCATCCGTCAGAAGCGCGACGGGACCAGCAAGCTGACCGAACTCCGACGCGAGGATCTCGACGCACGCTTTCCAGGCCTGATCGATGCGGTCCTCAGCTCCGAGGCCGTCCCGGCTTAGTAGTCGCCTCATCTGAAGCTCCTTCATATCGGCGGTGCCTTTCCCCGCGTTTAAGAGATCGACGAACCAGCCGCGTCAAAATCGACATGGCAATGGCAGAGGCGCCGCCCATCTATCCGCAGGTCGTCGTCGGATACTTGGAGAACGAGCGCGGGGAAGACGCGCGCGTGCTGGCCGAGCGGATCGTCAAGCGAGACGGCGGGGAGCTCAAGGTGGTTCACGTCGAGAAGGGATCACCCGCCGATGCCCTGGAGGCGTTGGCGGAGAGGGGAGAAGCCGACCTGATCGTGCTCGGCTCGACCCACCACGCCGCCTTCGGCTCCGTTGCACCCGGCAGCGTGGCCGAACGGCTTCTCCACGGCGCCAAGTGCCGGCTGCTCATCGCGCCGAAGGGCTACGCCCAAGGCGATCACTCGCAGGACCGCCTGCGGGTGGCGGCGGTCGGCTTCAATGGAATGGCGGAGTCCTTCGCGGCTCTTGACGAGGCAGCCAAGCTGGCCGCGAAGTTCGGCGGGTCGTTGCGAGTGATCGCCGTTGCGACGCCTGTCCCGGGGATCGGGGCGGCCGCCGCCGCGCAGGCGGGAGCCGAGGCGGCGCCGGACTTCCAGACGCAGCTCAACGACGCGGTGGCCGAGCTGCCGCAGGAGCTGCGGGCCCTGCCGGTGTTCGAGCGCGGTGATCCGGTCCAGAAGCTTCTGGAGGACGCCGAGGTGGGCGTCGATCTGCTCGTGCTCGGATCGCGCGGCTTCGGGCCGATGATGCGCCTGCTGATCGGCAGTGTCTCCTCCCGCGTCATCCGGCAGGCGCCGTGCCCGGTTCTGGTCGTACCGCGGCCCGCGTAACCCTGCCTGGGGTCCCGGAATCTGCCTTGCGCACGAGCCCAGTACGACCCCCTAGGATCCGTAACACCCCTCACAAGCCAGCGCGGCCTCGCGGCCGGAGGATGTGAAAGCATCTCGCGCCTGGTAGGGCAGGGGGGTTATCAATTCAACGCAAGGAGTTGAACGCATCAGTGAGTGAGACAGGCGCCACGACAGAGGCATCGACAAAGCACGCCAAGCTCGTTTCCTGGGTGAACGAGATCGCCGAGCTGACCCAGCCCGACGCGATCCACTGGTGTGACGGCTCTGCGGAGGAGTACGACTCCCTCGCCCAGCAGCTGGTCGAGGCCGGAACCTTCGAGAAGCTCTCTGACGCCAAGCGGCCCAACTCCTAC
>DATDKQ010000137.1:0-2684 GCA_036519915.1 Solirubrobacterales bacterium
ATGAGCGCGCCGGAATTGGCCAGTGTCGATGGACGAATAGTTGGTACCCCGGAAGCCCGGATCCCCGCCGCGGATGACGGTCTGCTGCGGGGCGACGGCGTCTTCGAGGTGATCCGTCTCTACGGGGGTCGGCCGTTTGCCCTGGGCGAGCACCTCGACCGCCTGGAGCGCTCGGCCGCCGCGATCGAGCTCCCGATCGAGCGACCGATCTTCGAGGAGGAGATCTCGGCGCTGCTCGCGGAGCTCGGCGAGCAGGAGGCGCAGCTGCGGCTGGTGGTGACGCGGGGCGGCCGCCGCCTCGCGTTCACCGAGAACCTGCCGCCGTACGCCGATGCCGTGTCGATCAGCCTCGCCGCTGTCACCTATTCCCCCAACGAGATCCTGAATGGCGTGAAGTCGCTCTCCTACGCGGCCAACATGCAGGCGAGCAGGCTGGCCTCAGCGCGCGGCGCCGACGAGGCGGTCCTGGTCCGTCCCGACGGGATCGTGCTGGAGGCCCCGACCTCGACCATCTTCTGGGTGACCGCGGACGGCCGGCTGCGGACGCCGAGCCTGGACGTCGGGATCCTCGCCTCGATCACCCGCGACCGGCTGGTTCGCGAGCTCGACGTCGAGGAGGGCGGGTTCCCGCTGGAGGACCTCGAGCGGGCGAGCGAGGCGTTCCTCGCCTCCACGGTCCGCGAGGTCCAGGCCATCTCGGCGGTGAATGAGACAGAGTTGGCAGAATGTCCCGGCAGGCAGACCCAGGAAGCGGCCGAGGCGTTCTCCGCGATCCTCGATCGCGAGCTCGCCGCCTCTGCCTCGAGCTGAACGCGAGTTGGACTTCCAGCTGACAGACGAGCAGCGCCTGATCGCGGAGACCGCCCGCGACTTCGCCGACGACTTCATCGCCCCGCGAGTCCGCGAGAACGACCGCGCTGGACGCTTCGACCGGGAGCTGGCGTCGAAGCTGGGCGAGATCGGCTATCTCGGCGCGCCCGTCTCGGAGGAATACGGCGGCCGCGGCCTCGACTATTTGAGCTATGCGCTGATCGTCGAGCAGGTTGGGAGAGCCGACTCATCGGCGCGGACGGTCGTCTCCGTGCAGACGTCGCTGGTCGCCGGATCGATCGAGCGCTGGGGAACGGAGGAGCAGAAGCAGCAGTGGTTGCCGCGGCTCTGCTCCGGCGAGGTCCTCGGCTGCTTCGCCCTCACCGAGCCCGATGCCGGCTCCGATCCAGCCGCGCTTCGCACCCATGCCACAAAGACCGACTCGGGCTGGACGATCACCGGCAACAAGATGTGGATCTCGATGGGCAACGTCGCGGAGCTCGCTCTGGTCTTCGCCCAGACAGATCCGGGGACGAGGCAGAAGGGGATGGCCTGCTTCCTCGTCCCGACCGCGAACGAGGGCTACAGCTCCCAGGAGATCCACGGCAAGCTCGGGCTGCGCTCGTCCGATACGGCCGAGATCTCGCTCGACGAGGTCAAGGTGGACGAGGACGCGATGCTCGGGGAGATCGGCGACGGCTTCAAGGTCGCGATGAGCGCGCTCGACAACGGCCGCTACAGCGTGGCCGCCGGTTGCGTCGGCATCTGCGACGGCTGCGTGGACGCTTCGGTCGCCTACGCGAAGGAGCGCAAGCAGTTCGGCGTGCCGATCGCGAGCTTCCAGCTGGTCCAGGAGCTGATCGCCGAGCAGATCGTGAAGCGCGACGCCGGCCGGATGCTGGTCTACCGCGCCGGCGCGCTCAAGGACCAGGGCGTTCGGAACACCGTCGAGACCTCGATCGCCAAGTACTACGCGACCGAGGCGGCGGTCGACTGCGCCAACATGGCGATTCAGGTCCACGGCGGCTCCGGCTACGTCGACGACTACCCGGTCGAGCGCTACCTGCGTGACGCGCGCGTCACCACCCTGTACGAGGGCACCTCACAGATCCACAAGCTGATCATCGGCCGGGACGCAACCGGGATCAACGCGATGGTCCCGCCGTCATCTGAACAGTGAGAATCGGCGTCGTCGGCGCCGGGACGATGGGTGCGGGGATCGCGCAGATCGCCGCGCTGGGCGGCTTCGAGACCTTCCTCTATGAGATCGACGAGAAGCAGCTCGAGCGCGGACTGGAGATGCTTCGGAACGGGATGCGCCGGGGCGCGGAGCGCGGGCGCTGGAGAGAGGCCGAGGCGGATGACGCCCTCGAGCGGCTGCGCACCGACACCCTGATCGAGTTCCTGCGGGACTGTGATCTGGTGATCGATGCCGCGCCGGAGGACCTCGGCCTGAAGCGCAACCTGTTCGACCGGCTGGCGACGGTCTGTGGGCCGGAGGCGGTGCTCGCCAGCAACACCTCCTCCCTCTCGGTCACCGCGATCGCCTCGGCGGCGCCGGAGCCTCAGCGGATCGTCGGCATGCACTTCTTCAACCCGCCCGCCCTCATGCAGCTCGTCGAGGTCGTCGCCGGCGACGAGAGTGGCGAGCTGGCGCTCGAGCTCGCCACGGAGGTCGCCCGCGGGATGGGCCGGACGCCGATCCGCGCCCGTGACTCGGTTGGCTTCGTCGCCAACCGCTGCGTTCGGCCCTTCTTCCTGGAGTCGCTGCGGATGCTCGCCGAGGGTGTGGCCCCCCACGACGAGATCGATCGGATCGTCCGGCTCGGGGCCGGGCTGCGGATGGGCCCCTTCGAGCTCATGGACCTGATCGG
>DATDKQ010000138.1:0-8828 GCA_036519915.1 Solirubrobacterales bacterium
GTCTTCATCCACTTCGTCCCTGCCGGCGTGGCGGGGGTTCCGAACACTCAACAGGTCAAGGTCACCCTGATCAAGCAGGCCAAGAAGAAGAAGTAGCCGGAGTGGAGTCGCAAAAGTGCTCGGACGACTTCTCTCGCCCACCGGGCTTCTCGCCGCGCTGTGCGCCGCGTCTGCCCTGCTGATCGCGGCGCCCGAGGCGCAGGGCAACTTCGTCTACTGGACCAGCGGCAGCCCGAACTCGGGGATCGCGCGGGCGAAGCTCAACGGCACAGCGCTGAACCCGGCGTTCATCACCGGACTCAACAGCCCGCATGGCGTCGCGACCGACTCGAAGTTCATCTACTGGACACAGGGCGACGCCACGACCGGCTCAATCGGCAGAGCCAACCTTGACGGGACGGACGCCAATCCGGATTTCATCCCGCATTCCGCCGGGGTGAGTGATCCCTCGGGGATCGCGCTGACTCCCAACGCGGTCTACTGGCAGAACGGCGGCGGGACCATCGGCAGGGCGAACATCGACGGCTCGGCGCCGAATCCGGGATTCATCGCCACCACAAACAGCAGCTGCGGGCTCGCCGCCGACTCCAACTTCCTCTACTTCCTGAACAACGGCGGCACCCAGATCGGGCGCGCGACGCTCGATGGAGCCTCGGTCGCCCCCGACTTCGCCTCCATCCCCGAGGCCTTCTGCGGCCTCTCGGTCGATTACAACTACCTCTACTGGGGATCCGACAGCGGCAACACGGTCGGGGTGGTGCCGGTCGTCGGCGGACCCGCCCAAGCGGACTACATCGATGCGGGAACGACGGGTGGAGGACCGAGCGGTGTCGCGGTCAACTCGCAATTCATCTTCTGGGGCAACTACGACACCGGCGCGATCGCCCGCGCCAACCTCAACGGCGCGGCACCGAAACTCGCGTTGATCCCCGAGGCGGGGGTCACCGGGCCCGCGGACGCGTCGCAGCTCACAGCCGCACCCGCGAACAAGATCACGGTGAACTCGGTGACGAGCATCAGGAAGAAGGGAACCGCGACCATCCAGGCCAGGGTGCCGGGTCCCGGGCTCGTGACGCTCGATGAGACGAACTCGGCGCCCGACGTCGGCGCATCCGCGGCGGCCGTCGAGCAGGTGAGCATGAGTTTGCCGCGGGCCGAAGTCTTCGAGCTGACCGTGAAACCGACCGGGAAGACGGCACGGAAGCTCAAGAAGCGAGTGTTGAAGAAGGGCAAGGGGAGGGTCACGGTGAGCGTCTTCATCCACTTCGTCCCGGCCACGGTGGCGGGGGTTCCGAACACCGAGCAGGTCGCGGTCACGCTCATCAAGAAGGGCAAGAGGAAGAAGCCGAGGAAGTAGGCCCGTGGCGGAAGCGGCTCCGGCCCTGCAAATGGCCCCATTTTGGGAGAGTGCACGCCGCCGGGCGCGCCTTGCCCGCTGCTACCCTCAGTTTGCGGGCTGAGGTCCTGCTCGCCCATTCGATCTCCAGAGGTTGAGATACCTCCACAAGACGTGACTGACGCGCGCTTCGACGTTCCCGATCGCGATGGCCCGCGCGATGAGTGCGGGGTGTTCGGCGTGTACGCGCCCGGTCGCGACGTCGCGCGGCTCGCCTACTTCGGGCTCTACGCGCTCCAGCACCGTGGCCAGGAGTCGGCCGGGATCGCCACCTGCGAGGGCGGGCACATCACCACGCTGCGCGAGCTCGGCCTGGTCTCCCAGGTCTTCGACGAGGACAAGCTGCGGGCTCTCGCCGGCGACATGGCGATCGGTCACGTTCGCTACTCGACCACGGGCGGGGGAGCGTGGGAGAACGCGCAGCCCGTCTGGCGCGACGATGGCCGTGAGCTGGCGCTCGCGCACAACGGCAACCTGACCAACGCCGTCGAGCTCTACAACGAGCTCACCGAGGCCGGCGTGCAGCTGCGCGGCACCTCGGACTCCGAGATCATGGCCGCGCTCCTCTCTCGCACAGCCGGCGAGGGCGACGAGTGGATCGAGGACGCGGTGGCCGAGGTGATGCCGCGCCTGGAGGGCGCGTACTCCACTGTCGTGATGACCAAGCACGCGGTGGTCGCGTTCCGCGACCCGCACGGGGTGCGGCCCCTCGCGCTCGGCAAGATCAAGGCCGGCGACGGCTTCAGCGAGTGCTTCGTGGTCGCCTCGGAGAGCTGCGCGTTCGACATCATCGGCGCGCAGATGATCCGGGAAGTCCAGCCGGGGGAGATGGTCTCGCTGACAGCCGGCGGCCTCGAGCTGAAGCCCGTGATCACCGGCGAGCAGCCGGCCCAGTGCGTGTTCGAGCACATCTATTTCTCGCGTCCGGACTCGCGGTTGGAGAATCGGGTGCTGCAGGAGGTGCGCGGCAGGATGGGAGAGCTGCTAGCCGAGGAGGCTCCGGTCGACGCGGATCTGGTGATCTCGGTGCCGGACTCCGGCAACCCGATGGCCAACGGGTTCGCCCGTGCGGCTGGGCTGCCCAAGGACGACGGACTGATCAAGAACCGCTACGTCCAGAGGACCTTCATCCAGCCGGGCCAGGAGCTGCGCAAGCACGGGCTCCGGATGAAGTTCAACCCGTTGCCGGAGATCGTCGCCGGCAAGCGGGTGGTTGTCGTCGACGACTCGATCGTGCGCGGGAACACGACGCGGCAGATCGTGGCGATGCTGAAGGACGCTGGCGCGAAGGAGGTCCACCTGCGGATCTCGGCGCCGCCGATCCGCCATCCCTGCCACTACGGGATCGACATGTCCACCCGCGAGGAGATGATCGCCCACGACAAGACGGTCGAGGAGATCGCGGAGGAGCTGGGTGCGGACTCCCTGGCCTACCTCTCGATGGACGCGGTGTACGAGGCGATCGGCACACCGCGGGAGAAGCACTGCGACGCCTGCTTCACGGGCGACTATCCGCTGGGCGATCCCGAGTCGGCGAACGGCAAGTTCGCGCTCGAGGACATTGCGGTCGTTCCGGCCTCTGGCTAGCAATCCCGCGCCGGACGATCCGAAAGGATGCGGACGTGAGTCAGTTCCGCATCGTGGTCCTCGCCTCGGGCAGCGGCACCAACCTGCAGGCGATCCTCAACCAGCTGCATGGCGGTGAGGAGGGAATCGACGTCGTGGGCGTTGGGTCCGACAAGCCGGGGGCCAGGGCACTCGAGCGGGCACGACAGGCGGGAGTCGAGGCGGCGGTTTTCCCGACCGATGAGTACGGGGACCGCGCCGCGCGCGATCGGGTGCTCGGCGACTGGATCGAGGAACGGGGAGCGGACCTGGTGGTGCTCGCCGGCTACATGCAGCTGCTCTCGCCGGAGTTCGTCGGCCGGTTCCGCAACCGCGTGATCAACGTGCATCCCGCGCTGCTGCCGTCTTTCCCCGGGATCGATGCGCTACAGCAGGCGATCGACCATGGCTCGAAGATCACCGGGGTGACGGTGCACTTCGTTGACGAGGGGGTGGACTCCGGGCCGATCATCCTGCAGCGGCCGGTGCCGATTCCACCGAGTCGGGATTGGGACGAGGCCGAGAAGGCGATTCACGCGACCGAGCACGCGCTGCTACCGGAGACGATCAGGCTGATTGCGGCGGGGCGGGTGCGGATCGACGAGGCCAATCCTCGCGTCATCCACATCGATCCCGGGTCTTAGACTCGCCTCTCTCGTGTCGACCCCCTCTCCCGAGATCGCCCCGGAGCCGGCAGGCGAGTCGCTGCCGGTCCGCCGCGCGCTGGTCTCGGTGGCCGACAAGACCGGCGTGGCGGAGTTCGCGGCCGGGCTGGCCAAACAGGGGGTGGAGGTGATCTCCACCGGCGGGACACTCTCGGTCCTGCGCGAGGCCGGCATCGACGCGAAGCCGGTCGAGGACCTGACCGGGTTCCCAGAAATCCTCGACGGGCGGGTGAAGACGCTTCACCCGCATCTGCATGCCGCGCTGCTCGCGGTTCGTGACAACCCGGAGCACTCCGAGACGCTGCGGGAGCACGAGATCGAGCCGATCGACCTCGTCTGCGTGAACCTCTATCCGTTCGAGCAGACGGTGGCTCGCCTGGATGTTCCCGAGGAGGAGGCGATCGAGAACATCGACGTCGGAGGGCCGACGATGATCCGGGCCGCGGCGAAGAACCACCGCTTCGTGGCGGTGGTGGTGCGGCCCGAGAGCTACGACGCGGTACTCGACGAGCTGGAGGAGACGGGTGAGCTCTCCGCGGCGACCAGGCATTGGCTCGCGAACGAGGCGTTCGCGTACACGGCGCGGTACGACGCGGCGATCAGCCGCTGGTTCGCACGCCGCTACGAGCAGCTGCCGTCCTATTGGGTGACAGCCTGGGAGAAGGAGCTCGATCTCTCCTACGGGGAGAACCCGCACCAACGGGCTGCGCTCTACGTGGAACCCCGCGCCCGGTCGCACGTCCTCTCGCGGGTGGCGAAGCTGCACGGCAAACCGCTCTCGTTCAACAACGTGCTCGACCTCAACTCGGCCCGGACCCTGCTCACGGACCTTGAGGGGCCGGGGTGCGTGATCGTCAAACACAACAATCCGTGCGGGGTTGCCGAGGCGGGGGTCGATGCGAGGGCGCGCGACAGCGCGACCCGTTTGATGAGGGCCTACGAGGCCGCGTTCGCCTGCGATCCGATGTCTGCTTTTGGCGGCGTGATCGCGCTCAACCGCCCGGTGGACAGGGCACTGGCCGAGCGGCTGCACGAGCAGTTCATCGAGGTGCTGATCGCGCCCGAATATGAGGACGGTGCGCTCGACGTGCTGCAGCAGAAGGAGGGCATCCGCATCCTCGAGGACACCGAGCGACGGACCCACCAGATCGAGCCGGACATCAAGCGGGTCCGCGGCGGGATCCTGGTGCAGGACCCCGACGGGACGCCGGAGCCGCGAGAGCTGATGGAGGTCGTAACCAAGACCCAGCCGAGCGATCAGCAGTGGGAGGACCTCCTCTTCGCCTGGAGGGTGGTCCGCCACGTCAAGTCCAACGCGATCGTTCTCGCTCGCGATCGGGCCACCCTGGGGATCGGAGCGGGTCAGATGAGCCGGGTCGACTCGGTGCGCCTGGCGATCGAGAAGGCGAAGGACTCGCGTGGACCCGACGCCGAGCCGTTGCTCGCCGGGTCGGTGGTCGCCTCGGACGCGTTCTTCCCGTTCGCCGACGGGCCGCAGGCGGCGATCGAAGTCGGTGCGACCGCCGTCATTCAGCCGGGCGGCTCGAAGCGCGACGCAGACGTGATCGAGGCCTGCGACGCCGCCGGCGTCGCGATGGTCTTCACGAAGCGCCGCCACTTCCGGCACTAGGCAGGTTTAGGAAACGCCCGCCGCCTTCCGCGCCTCGTCGGGGTCGCGATGGGCCTCGACCCGCGCTGCCAGACCGTCGCGGACGGTCCAGATGTGGCCGAACTCGCCGGAGAGCGGCATCCCGGTCGCCCGAGCCTTGGCAAAGATCCGGCCGAGAACCAGCACGCCGTCGTTGCCGACCTCCACGAACTCGTCGCCGTCGTAGTGGAATTCCGAGAAGTCCTGCTCGAGCGCCTCGACGAACACCTCCAAGCCCCCTACCCCCGTCAGCACCCGATCGCCCAGCTCATGCGAGAGCCGCGACTCGAAGTCGGGTGCCACCACCCCACGGAGCTCGGCGAACCCCTCGCGACGGCTGCCGACCGTCGCCCAGTCGAAGCCATAGATGCGCCGAATCAGGTCAGCGTGCTCTCCCACGATCCGAGCCTCTCATAATCACTGATCGCGCGACCGTCGAACGAGCTAGGCGACCCTCAGCCGACTTCCCTTGAACTTCGTCCCGGGCGGCGGGCTCGCGATCAGTCCCGCCTCGATCTCACCGTGGCAGTTGGCGCAGACCAGCACGCACTTCTTCGCTTCCTTGCGAAACGCAGCGATCGATCTGCCAACCGCCATCGACATCGCGAAGGACTTTGAGGCTGGATCAACGTGATGGAACCCGAGATTGACTATGCAGCGGTCGTAGCCACAGACCGCGCATCGTCCACCAGCCTCGTCGACGAGAGTTCGCTTCAGCTTCTGCTTTCGGCGGGTGACCGCCTCGCCCACACAGCGCTTACACGACCACTGATGACCCCGGCCGGGGCCCCTGCTGTACTGCGCGAACTCGGTCAGGCCGTGACGCTCACAGCGGCGCATCCTCACCGGGCACGTTCGGCGCGGGTCAGGAGGACGTCCCTTCCTCTCGACGTGGGGCACCGGAGCTTTCAGGTCCGGGTCGATACCTCGCCCCTTCCTCGCCATAGCCGGATCATCCAGATCTGGCATGACGAAATACCTGCAAATCGTTACGAAAATGCCCCCTCCGGGACTCGAACCCGGACTACGAGATTAAAAGTCTCGCCGTCTCTCCAGTTGACTTAAGGGGGCAAGCTCAAGTCTAGGCGGCGCACCGCTGGCCACTAGAGTCCCGATTGGCATGAGGATCTCAGCGAAGGTGGACTACGCCGTCCGCGCGGCGATCGAGCTTGCTGCGGGCGGCGGAGAGCCAATCAAGGGCGAGCAGATCGCCGACGCCCAGGAGATCCCGCTCAAGTTCCTCGAGAACATCCTCGGGGAGCTCAAGCACACCGGCATCGTCGCCAGCCGCCGTGGCGCGCAGGGCGGCTACTGGCTAGCCAAGCCGGCCGAGGAGATCACCCTCGCCGACATCGTTCGTGCGGTCGAGGGCCCGCTGGCGAGTGTTCGCGGCCAGGGACCCGAGACGCTGGAGTACAAGGGCGAGGCGGTCCCGCTACAGAAGGTCTGGATCGCGCTCCGCGCCAACATCCGGGCAGTGATGGAGGACACCAGCCTCGCGGACGTGGTAGGCGGAGACCTGCCCGCCGAGGTCCGTGAGCTGAGCGAGCCGGCGGAAGCCTGGAGTACGCGTTAGCCGTCGTCCTCGGCGACGCGACCCGGTGGCGGCTCGCCGACTCGCTCAACCCATCGGAACCCTTACCTGGAAACCCCCGGCTCGCTGGTGACCTGTGAGCCGGCTCCGTCGGCTCCGAAGACTCGCGTCGTACGCGGCCGCACGAACACGATCTGTCCCTCGGCCAGCTCGAGCTGGTCGACCTCGTCTCGCGTCAGCTGGACCGAGAAGTTCTCGCCTTCGGGCAGGGTCAACTCCACCCTGACCTCGAAGCCGAGATGGACGATCCGATCGACCATCGCTTCGATCGTCTGCCCATTCGGCTCGTGGCGCACCTCGACGTCGTGCGGCCGGACCCAAGCCTCGCCGAGCCGGTGCGCCGGCCCGACAAACCCCATGACGAACTCGGAGGCCGGATTCTCATAGAGGTCTCGCGGTCCGCCCGACTGCTCGACCTTGCCGTCGTTCATGACGATGATCTGCTCCGCGACGTCCATCGCTTCCTCCTGATCGTGGGTGACGAAGATCGTCGTCACGTGCACGTCGTCATGGAGGCGGCGCAGCCAGGTGCGCAGCTCCTGCCGCACCTTGGCGTCGAGCGCGCCGAAGGGCTCGTCGAGCAGCAGCACCCGCGGCTCGACCGCAAGCGCCCTCGCCAGCGCCATCCGCTGGCGCTGCCCGCCCGAGAGCTGGTTCGGGAAGCGCTTCTCGTACCCCTTCAGGTGGACGAGCTCGATCAGCTGCTTGACCCGCTCACGAATCGTCCCGTTGCCCTCGCCCCTGATCCGCAGGCCGAAGGCGATGTTGTCGAACACGGTCATGTGCTTGAACGCGGCGTAGTGCTGGAAGACGAAGCCGACGTTCCGGTCCTGCACGCGCGTCTCGGTGTTGTCCTCGCCCGAGATCAGCACCTGTCCGGTGTCCGGCTGCTCCAAGCCCGCGATCACACGAAGCAGGGTGGACTTGCCGCTGCCGCTGGGGCCGAGCAGGGCCGTCAGCCCGCCGTCCGGGACGTCGATCGAGACGTCGTCGAGGGCGACGAAGTCGCCGAACCGCTTGGTCACGTTGTTGACGGAGATGGCCATCTCAGGCCTCCTTTTGAATGGGCTGCGGGACGAAAACGGACGGCGCGGGCGGAGCTCCCTCCTCGTCATCGTCGACATCCACCGCGCGCGAGGACCGTCGCTGCAGGAGGTTCATGCTGAAGAGGACGACCAGGGCGAGAATGGCGAGCACGAGCCCGGCCGCGTAGGCCCCGGCGACATCGAAGTTGTCGAACTGTCGCTGAACAAAGATCGGCAGGGTCTCCGTCTCGCCGTTGCGGTGACCGGAGACGACGGCGACCGCGCCGAACTCACCGAGAGCCCGCGCCGTCGCGAGCACGATGCCGTAGGCGAGCCCCCACCGGATCGCAGGCAGGGTCACCTTCCAGAAGGTCTGCCACGGCGAGGCCCCCAGCGTCTCGGCCGCTTCCTCCTGGTCGGTGCCGATCTCCTGCAGGACCGGCATCACCTCCCGGACGACGAAGGGCAGCGAGACGAAGATGGTCGCCAACACCATCCCGGGCACCGAGAAGATCACCTGGATCCCATTCTGCGCGAGCGTTTCGCCGAACCAGCTGTCGCGCGGCGCGTAGACGAGGAAGAGCGCCAGTCCGATCACGACAGGCGAGATTGCGAAGGGCAGGTCGATGGCCGAGTTGAGCAGCGCCTTGCCGCGGAAGTTCTGCCGGACGAGGACGAGCGCGGTGAGCACTCCGAAGGCCGTGTTGAGCGGCACTGCGATCGCGACGCAGAGGATGGTGAGCCAGAAGGCGTGCAGGCCATCCTGGGAGGTGACGGCGTCGAGCGGCTCGCTGATCCCGTGTTCGAATGTGCGCCAGAACACCGCGATCAGCGGAATCAGCAGGAGCAGGGCCAGGTAGAGGAGGGCCACGGAGCGCAGCCCCCATCGGTGTCC
>DATDKQ010000139.1:0-4294 GCA_036519915.1 Solirubrobacterales bacterium
AACGAGATCGCCGAGCTGACCCAGCCCGACGCGATCCACTGGTGTGACGGCTCTGCGGAGGAGTACGACTCCCTCGCCCAGCAGCTGGTCGAGGCCGGAACCTTCGAGAAGCTCTCTGACGCCAAGCGGCCCAACTCCTACCTGGCGCGCTCCAACCCCTCGGACGTGGCACGAGTGGAGGATCGGACCTTCATCTGCTCCGAGCGGGAGGAGGACGCCGGCCCCACCAACAATTGGCGCGAGCCCGGCGAGATGCGGGACGTCATCAAAGAGCTCTTCACCGGCTGCATGCGCGGCCGGACGATGTACGTGGTGCCGTTCTCGATGGGTCCGCTCGGTTCGCCGATCTCGCACATCGGCGTGCAGCTCACCGACTCGGCATACGTCGCGACCTCGATGCGGATCATGACCCGGATGGGCGCGGACGCGCTCGAGGTCCTCGGCGAGGACGGGGAGTTCGTCCCCTGCGTTCATTCCGTGGGCATGCCTCTCGAGGATGGTCAGGAGGACGTCTCCTGGCCCTGCAACGACACCAAGTACATCGTCCACTACCCGGAGGCGCGCGAGATCTGGTCGTTCGGCTCGGGCTACGGCGGCAACGCCCTGCTCGGCAAGAAGTGCTTCGCCCTCCGGATCGCCTCGGTCATGGCCCGCGACGAGGGCTGGCTGGCCGAGCACATGCTGATCCTCAAGCTGACCTCGCCCGAGGGGAAGGTGAAGTACGTCAGCGGCGCATTTCCGTCGGCGTCGGGCAAGACCAACCTCGCAATGCTGATCCCCAAGCTCGAGGGCTGGACTGCCGAGACGGTCGGCGACGACATCGCCTGGATGAAGTTCGGCAAGGACGGCCGCCTCTACGCGGTCAATCCCGAGGCGGGCTTCTTCGGCGTCGCGCCGAACACGAGCTACAAGACGAATCCGAACGCGATGGCCACGATCGAGAAGAACACCGTCTTCACCAACTGCGCCAAGACCGACGACGGCGATATCTGGTGGGAGGGGATGACCGGCGAGTCGCCGGAGCACGCGATCGACTGGAAGGGCAATGACTGGACCCCGGACTCAGACGAGCCGGGCGCCCACCCCAACGCCCGCTTCACCACCCCAGCGGCGCAGTCCCCGTGCATCGCCGAGGAGTGGGAGGACCCCGCCGGGGTCCCGATCGACGCGTTCCTCTTCGGCGGCCGCCGCGCGACCGTCGTGCCGCTCGTCACCGAGGCGTTCGATTGGGAGCACGGTGTTTTCCTCGGGGCGACGATGTCCGTCGAGAAGACTGCGGCGGCCGACGGGACCGTCGGCGAGCTCCGCTTCGACCCGATGGCGATGCTGCCTTTCTGCGGCTACAACATGGCCGACTACTTCGGCCACTGGCTGAGGACCGCGGAGCGCGAGGGGGCGAAGCTGCCCAAGATCTTCCTCGTCAACTGGTTCCGCAAGGACGACGAGGGGAACTTCGTCTGGCCCGGCTTTGGCGAGAACATCCGCGTCCTCGAGTGGATCTTCCGCCGCACGGAGGGCGAGGGCGAGGCCGTCGACACACCGATCGGCCGCGTTCCGGCAGAGGGCGAGATCGACATTGAGGGCACGACGGTGAGCCCCGACGACATGCGGCTCCTCCTCGAGGTTGAACCGGAGGCCGTCAGGGCGCAGCTCCCGCAGGTCGAGGCGCACCTGGCGCGCTTCGGCGACCGCCTCCCGGACTCACTGCAGTCACAGCTCGAGGCTTTGAAGAACCGGCTCGGCTAGCTGCGGCTTACTTGAGGCGCCGCTTGGTGACCGCGCCGGTGGCCGAGTCGAGGACGATCACGTCCCGACCTCGCCGTACGGCGAGCCGAACACGCTCGCAGGAGGCCTGATCGGTGAGGACGTTGACCACGCCGCCGCCGACGGTCCGAGGGCTCGATGCCTGCCGGGCCTGAATCTTGTTGGCCCGGAGCGCCTCGACGAGCCCGCCCGGGGAGGGGAAGCAGCCGTTGTTCGAGACACGCTCGGAGATGGCGACCTTGAGGGCATTGTCGAGCACCGGCGGCGCCTTGATGGTCCTCTCGTGCGACGCCCTCGTTCCGTGACGCATCTTTGCGCGTCGCTTGATCATCGCGCTGGTCATGCAGTAGCCGTGGGCAGTGAGCGTGGCGTCAGGCCCGAACTCGTTGAACGCCGTCGCGGACCAGCTTCCGTCCTGGTTGAAGTGGGCGGATGAGACCAGCGCCGGGCCCGAGGGAGAGGTGGTGAACCCGCCGGCGACCATGCTCGAACCCGACGGACAGGCCGGCGTGGTGGTTGTGGCGGACTCCTCGACCGGCAGTGCTGTCTGCGAGGCGACTTCGCTCACCAGCGGGCCGCCGGCCTTCAAGCAGTAGGCGATCGCGGTGAGCTCGCCGCCGAAGTTGCCGAAGGCGCTACCCGAGACCTGCCAGGACCGGTCCGAGGAGGCGCGGGACTCGGTGACGTAGTTGCCGCCGCGGGTGACGAAGTTGGTGCGCTGGAATCCGCCGGCGAGAAGTCGGTTGCCGCGCGGACAGTTGGCCGTCGCGGTGCGGGTCTCGCCCGGTCCGACGAAGACCGTCGAATGGGGAGAGCTCACGGGTCCGAGCCTCGGCCCGCAGACGACCTGGAGGGTGACCGAGCGGCTCGCGCTCCGCTGCACCGTGGGCGCGTAGAGGACGGGGGTGACGTGCCAGCCGCGCTGGACCCCCAGGCGCTCGTAGGAGTGTGGATAGACACCCTCTCCGTCCGCCCCGAGGGGGTCGGTGAGCATGCCGCCGCTGATGGGAAGTGCCTTCTTGCCGGGGCAGCGGACGGTGAGCCTCTGCTTCGTGTCCGCGCCGCTCAGTTGGTAGGTCTGGCTCTGCAGGGTCAACGCCTGGGCTCCGCTCGCCGACAGGGCGGCGATGAGCAGGGCCGCCGCCAGGGCGACCGGAACGAGGGATGAGAGGCGCCTCCGCATCACCCCCTTCATCGGGCGTGTGGCGGGCTCCTTTAGGTTTGCGGATCGGTCGACTAGGACATTGGTCCAGTCCGCGTGCCCTGCGACTCATAGAATCGCGGGCGCGATGGGAGAGAGGGTCAAGTTCGAGCTGGCCGAGGAGCAGATCCCCACCAGCTGGGTGAACCTGATCGCCGACCTTCCCGGCGACCCCCCACCACCGCCACTCAGCCCGGCGACGGGCGAGCCGGTGGGACCGGACGACCTGGCGGCGATCTTCCCGATGGCGCTGATCGAGCAGGAGGTCTCGTCCGAGCCGGAGATCGAGATCCCCGACGAGATCCGCGATATCTACCGCCTCTGGCGACCGACGCCCCTGTTTCGCGCCAGGCGCCTCGAGCGCGAGCTCGATACCCCGGCGCACATTTACTACAAGTACGAGGGGGTCTCGCCGGCGGGCTCCCACAAGCCGAACACCGCCGTTGCGCAGGCGTACTACAACCGCGAGGCCGGGATCCGGAAGCTCTCTACGGAGACCGGGGCCGGGCAGTGGGGGTCGGCGCTGTCCCTTGCCTGCCAGTTCTTCGGGCTGGAGTGCGAGGTCTTCATGGTCGGCATCTCGTACGACCAGAAGCCGTATCGCAAGGCGATGATCGAGACCTGGGGCGGGACCGTCCATCGCAGCCCCTCCGATCTCACCGAGGCGGGTCGCTCACAGGCTGAGCACAGCTCGGGCAGCCTGGGGATCGCGATCTCGGAGGCGGTGGAGGTCGCCGCCGGCTCCGACGACACGAACTACTCCCTCGGCTCGGTGCTCAACCACGTCTGCCTGCACCAGACGGTGATCGGCCAGGAGTGCATCGCGCAGATGGAGCTGGCCGGAGAGGCCCCGGACGTGGTGATCGGTTGCGTCGGGGGCGGCTCGAATTTCGCCGGCGTCGCCTACCCGTTCCTGCGCCAGAAGCTCCAACGTGAAACGGGTGGCTCCTCGGCTTCGCCTGCGGAGCCCCCTCGCACAACGGAGACACGCTTCGTCGCGGCCGAGCCGGCGGCCTGCCCGACCCTCACCCGCGGCCGCTACGCCTATGACTTCGGCGACACCGTCGGCATGACCCCGCTGATGCCGATGTACACCCTCGGACACGACTTCGTTCCACCGCCCGTGCACGCCGGCGGCCTGCGCTATCACGGAGACGCCCCGAGCCTCTCTGCGCTGGTGAAGGCGGACCTGGTCGATGCCACGGCGATCGCGCAGACGGCGGCATTCGAGGCGGCGGTGCGCTTCGCTCGGTGCGAGGGGATCATCCCCGGGCCGGAGCCGGCCCACGCCATCCGGGCGGTGTTCGACGAGGCCGAGGCGGCGAAGCA
>DATDKQ010000140.1:0-9350 GCA_036519915.1 Solirubrobacterales bacterium
GCGTTGATCGATGCAGGTGATTCGGTTGTGCTGGGCGCGACGCTTCGCGGGCAGGGGCGACGGAGCGGTATCCCTGCCACCTTCACGTTCTGGCAAGTGTGGAGATTTGCGGACGGCAAGGTCGTCCATGGTCAAGGGTTCGCTGATAAGGCGGAGGCCCTCGAAGCCGCCGGGCTCTCGCAGTAGCCGCTTTGGACGAGAAGCGGCGCTTCGCAACTAGAGCAGCACTTTCGCTTGGTCGCGAGATACTGGGTGGGCGATGTCGCAGGAGAACGTCGAGCTCTTCCGGAAGGCCATAGAGGCCTACAACCGACGAGACATCGAGGCGATGCTGGTGATCTGGCACCCCGAGGCGGAGTGGTACCCGTTCACAGCGCAGGTTGAGGGCGACGACGCCTACCACGGTCACGAGGGCCTCAGGGGGTGGTGGGCGAACGTGGACGCCACGTTTGAGGAAATCGACGCGAGTGTGGAGGAGGTTCGAGACCTCGGCGACACCGTCCTCGCGCTCGGCCGGCTTCGTGCCCGGTTCAGGAGCGGGGTCACGTTGGACTCGGAAATCGGCTGGCTCACCCGCTACCGCGACGGTCTTGGTGTGTGGGGTCGCGCATACCAAAGCCATGCCGAGGCCCTCGAAGCCGCTGGGCTGTCGGAGTAGGCGATGTCGGAGGAGAACGTGGAGACGGTCCGGGAGGCGGTAGAGGCGTTCAATCGCGGCGACTTCGAAGCTGCCCTCGAGCTGATGCACCCCGACATCGAGTGGCAGACGCCCGATTCCTTTCCCGATGCTGCGACCTATCGCGGCCGTAAAGAGGTCCGGGAGTTTTGGGAGACCTGGCGGGACACGTTTCGAGGCTTTCGGCTGGACCTGGAGGAGTGCGTCCCTGTAGGCGAGGACTACGTCCTTGCCAACATCCGAGTTAGCGGGGAGGGAACCGGGAGCGGGGTCGGGGTGAAGTCCCCCGTCGTCTTTCAGCTCGGGGAGGTCCGCGCGGGGCAGGTGATTTGGGTGGGGATGTTCTTGAGCGAAAGTGATGCCCTCGAAGCCGCAGGGCTGTCGGAGTAGGGCCGGCGGCGGGAGCCGACATCACTGCCGCTGTGCTCGAAGCCCGTGCGAGAGGTCGGCTGGACCCAGATCTGACAGGCGGTATTGCATTCTCCGCTGCGGGATTCGTGTCCGCTTTGGTCGCCCTCCCAGCGGAGTAAAGGGCGGGACAAGCCAGCATTGGCGCGTTAGGCCGGTTATGCCGGACTAACGCGACACGGCCGCGGCTATGCAGGCCGTCTAGCGGCTTATTCCCACTCGATCGTGCCGGGGGGCTTCGAGGTGAGGTCCAGAGTGACGCGGTTGACGCCGCGGACCTCGTTGATGATGCGGTTGGAGACTCGCTCCAGCAGGTCGTAGGGAAGGCGGGCCCAGTCGGCGGTCATCGCGTCGTCTGAGGTGACAGCGCGGATCACGATCGGGTGGGCATAGGAGCGCTCGTCGCCCTGGACGCCGACCGAGCGGACGACCGGCAGGACGCAGAAGGACTGCCAGAGCTCGCGGTAGAGGCCGGCCGCGCGGATCTCCTCCTGGAGGATCGCGTCGGCCTCGCGGACGATCTCGAGTCGCTCGCGGGTGACCTCGCCGCCAACCACGCGGATCGCGAGGCCCGGACCGGGGAACGGCTGGCGCCAGACGAAGCGCTCGGGCAGGCCGAGCTCGGCTGCGACGGCGCGGACCTCGTCCTTGAAGAGCATCCGCAGCGGCTCGACCAGCTCCATCTCCATCTCCTCCGGGAGCCCGCCCACGTTGTGATGGGACTTGATGGTCGCCGCGGCGCGGCCGTCGCCGCCGGACTCAATCACGTCCGAGTAGAGAGTGCCCTGGACCAGGAAGCGGGCGTCGTCGACCTTGTCCGCCTCCTCCTCGAAGACGCGGATGAATTCCTCGCCGATGATCTTCCGCTTGGTCTCCGGATCCTCGACGCCCGCGAGTCGCTCGAGGAACCGGTCGGCGGCATCAACGTGGACGAGCTGAATGCCGTGCTGCTCGCGGAAGGCGTTCACGACCTGCTCCGCCTCGTCCTTGCGCATCATCCCGTGGTCGACGAAGACGCAGGTGAGCCGATCGCCGATCGCGCTGTGCACGAGCAACGCCGCGGTGGCGGAGTCGACCCCGCCCGAGAGCCCGCAGATCGCGCGGGCATCACCGACCTGGGCCCGGATGGTCTCCACCTGCTCATCGATCACCGACGCCGGCGACCACTTCTCCCGGCAGCCGCAGACGTCGCGGAGGAAACGGGTGAGGATCTCCGTTCCGTAGGGCGTGTGGACGACCTCGGGGTGGAACTGGATGCCGTACAGGGCCCGTGCAGTGTCCTCGACCGCCGCCACGGGCGACTCCGAGCTGGAGGCGAGGGCGCTGAAGCCAGGCGGCGGCTCGTAGACCGTGTCGCGATGGCTCATCCAGCACTGCTGCTCCTCCGGCAGCCCGTCGAGCAGCATGCCGCCGCCATCGCGCAGGGTGAGCCGGCTGCGACCGAACTCCCCGGCCGGCGCCTGCTCCACCCGGCCACCCAGCTCGTGGACCATCAGCTGCATCCCGTAACAGATGCCGAGAACCGGGATTCCGAGGTCGAGCAGCTCCTTGCGCAGGGCCGGCGCACCGTCGGCGTAGACCGAGGCCGGCCCGCCGGAGAGCACCAGGCCCTTCGGGCCCCGTTCCTTGATCCGCTCGAGCGGGGTGTCGTGCGGCAGCAGCTCGCTAAAGACCCCGCACTCCCGGATACGGCGCGCGATCAGCTGCGAGTACTGGCCACCGAAGTCGAGGACCAGCACTTCCTCGGTGGCCTGGGCGGGTGCGATCTTGTCGACCTCGACGAGCTCTGGCTCGGAGCCCGGAACGGTTCGCTCGGGGACGTGAACCCGAGCCTGGGTGTCATCCGAAGCGGCGCTGGCCGCTTCAGTCATCGCTGACGGCGACCGCCGCTGCCACGGTGGCCCGCCCGTTCGAGCCCATCCCGACCGACTGCTCCCGCTGCAGCTGCTTGCCCTCGGACTGGAGAGCCGGAGCGACCATCACCTCGGCCCGGTGGAACTCCGGGATGTCGGCGTAGCCGGTGGTCGCCATCGACGTGCGCAGCGCGCCCATCAGGTTGAAGGTGCCGTCGTTCTCCTGGGCCGGCCCGAGCAGGATCTCCTCGAGGGTGCCGTCCTGGTGGGTCGCGACGCGGGCGCCGCGCGGCAGCGAGGGGTGGAAGGTCGCCATCCCCCAGTGGTAGCCGCGACCGGGGGCCTCCTTGGCGCGGGCCAAGGGCGAGCCGATCATCACGGCGTCGGCGCCCACGGCGATCGCCTTGGAGACGTCGCCGCCGGTCCGCATGCCGCCATCCGCGATCACGTTGCAGTAGTTGCCCGTCTCCATCATGTGCTGGCCGCGCGCGGCGGCGACGTCCGCGATGGCAGTCGCCTGTGGCACGCCGATCCCGAGCACGCCGCGGGTCGTGCAGGCGGCGCCGGGGCCGACACCGACGAGGACGCCGACGGCGCCGGTGCGCATCAGGTGCAGGCCGGTGTTGTAGGAGGCACACCCGCCGACGACGCAGGGCACGTCGAGCGAGGCGATGAACTCCTTCAGGTTGAGCGGCTCGGTCTGGCTCGAGACGTGCTCTGCGGAGATCACGGTGCCCTGGATGACGAGGATGTCGAGGCCGGCCTCGAGCGCCGTCTCGTAGTACTGGGTCACCTTCTGCGGAGTGAGTGAACCGCAGGCGACGACACCCTCGCCCTTGATCTCCTCCACCCGCTTGGCGATCAGCTCGGGCTTGACCGGCTCGGCGTAGACCTCCTGCATGATCCGCGTGGCGATCTCCTTGGGGGCCGCGGAGATCTCGTCGAGCTTCTCGTCGGCGTTCTCGTAGCGGGACCAGATGCCCTCCAGGTTGAGGACGCCGAGCCCACCGAGCTTGCCGATCAGGCCCGCTGTCCTGGGGCTGACCACACCGTCCATCGCCGACGCGAGGAGCGGCAGCTCGAAGCGATAGGGACCGAGGTTCCAGGTGATGTCGATGTCGTCGGGGTCGCGCGTCCGCCGTGAGGGGACGATCGCGATGTCATCGAAGCCGTATGCCCTGCGGCCCTTCTTGCCGCGGCCGATCTCTACTTCCATTCACCGATCCTAGATTCGTTCGCGGACGAAAAAACCCCGCGTCGCGGGGCCGAAATTGCGGTGCTTGCGGCGATTCGGAGGTCCTTCACCAACGCCCCGCCAAGGATAACAGCGGTCAACCCCGCCTCCCACGACCGAGCGGGGGCGCTAGACCTTTGCCGGCGCCTCGAGCTCGCGCGACTCGACCGCGGAGAGCAGCCGCTCCACCTCGGCCGGGTCGATGCTGCCGGCGCCGAAATGGTGGGTCGACTCGGCGCCGCAGGCGACGGCGAAGCGCAGGCTCTCCTCGGGCGGGCGGCCGTCGTAGCGGGCGGCCACGAAGCCGGCGAGGAAGGCATCACCCGACCCGACGGTGGCGATCGGCTCGACCTCTGGTGAGGTGACCTCGTAGGCGTGGCGCTGCTCGTCATCGCCCAGCAGCGAGGCGACACACCCCTCCGGCCGGGTGATCACCGCGTTCGCGGCGCCGAGCTCGACCAGGCTGCGGAGCCCGTTCAGCAAGTCCTCGCGGTCGTTGAACTCGTGGCCGACGGCGCCCTCGGCCTCGCGCAGATTCGGCATCACCGCGTCCGGCCCGGCCCGCAGTGAGGCGAGCAGCGGCTCGCCCTCCGTGTCGACGATCGTCTCGACGCCGAGCGCCTTGAGCTCCTCCACAATCCGGGCGGAGAAGGTGGCGGGGACCGAGGGCGGCAGGCTGCCGGCGATTGCGCAGATGCGGGAGCCGCGGGCCAGGTAGAGGAGCTTCTCGAGGAAGCGGTCGAGCTCCTGGGCGGTCACATCCGGCCCCCGCTCGTTGATCTCGGTCTGCTCTCCGGAGGTCGGGTCGATGACGGCGAGGTTCGTCCGCGACTCTCCCCCGATCCAGGTGAAGTCGGTGAGGATCGATTCCTCCGCGAGGCGCTCCATCAGGCGCGCCCCGGTCGGACCGCCGGCGAGGCCCGTGGCGATCACCGGCCGCCCGAGCAGCTTCAGCGCGCGGGCGATATTGACGCCCTTGCCACCGGCGACGGTGGTCGCCTCGACGGCGCGGTGGCGGTTTCCCTGCCGGAAGCTCGGCACGGCGACGGTCCGATCGATCGCGGCATTCAGCGTGACGGTCAGGATCATCCGGTGCCCCCCTCGCGCTCCATCCTCTGGCGCCTCCTGCGCATCCGCTCCTCGTGCATCCTTCGCCTCTCTTCGGGTGTCCTCTGTCGGGGCGAGCGCTGCCGTTCCTGCCGAGCTTGCGGGACCGGGTTGTCGACCTTTCGCGGCCCGCGCCCTCTGATCGTCAGCAGCAGCACTACAAGTATTACGACCACCGCAAGTCCAATCAGAACGATCGGATTCTGGGCGGTCGATAACACCTTGTCGACGGTGGTCGCGGCGCCCACTGCGTGAGCGGCGACGAGCGGGCTGACGGCCGCGCGCCTGCCGTCCACCAGCACTGCGACGCGCCCGAGGGTCTGCCCTCTCCGCACCGCACCGCTGACCTCGTCCGGCGCGCTCACTCGCGTGCTGACGTGCTGTCCCTCGCGGACGGTGACGGTCAGGGGCCGCCCGGCGACGAGGGGCAGGTGGTCGTCGCGGTAGTCGAGCCTGGGTGAGGCGACCTCCTCCCCAGAGCTCACCTCCTCGACTGGGTGGTAGAGCGAGAAGCCGTAGTCGAGCAGCTCGAGCGTGCTCTGATCGCGCGCGTACTCGCTCGAAGTGCCGAGCACGGCCGAGAGCAGGGTGGTCGAGCCCCTGGTCCCGGAGCCCACCAGCACGTAGCCGGCGCCGAGGGTGTGCCCGGTCTTGACGCCGTTGATCCAGGATGCACGCCCCAGCAGCGTGTTCCGGCTGGTGACCGTCCGCGGATGCTCGCCGCTGTGGAGCGTCGCACTGGGGGTGTTCACGATCCGCGCGAAGAGCGGATTGCGCATCAGGATCGAGGCGAGGGTCACCAGGTCATGGGCACTCGAGTAGTTGTCGGGGTCGTCGAGCCCGATTGGATTTGCGTAGCTCGTGTCGGTCAGGCCGAGCTTCCGCGCGGTCCGATTCATGTCGGCGACGAAGGCGGGTACCGACCCCGAGACCGCGACCGCCAGGGTCTCCGCCGCATCGCTCGCACTCGGCAGCAGCAGGGCGTAGAGCAGGTCGCGAACGCGGATCCGCTCACCGGCATCTAGCCCGAGCGTGATCTCGGCCGGGTTGCTCGGCCGGTATGCCGGCGCGGTCACCACCTGGTTCGGCTTCAGCTCGTGGAGAGCCAGGTAGGCCGTCATCAGCTTCGTCGTGCTGGCGATCGGCAGGCGCTTGTTGGGGGCCTTGGCGGCCAGAACCGAGTCGTCCCTGGGGCCGATCAGGATCCAGGCCTTTGCGTCCGGGCTCGGCGGGCTCGCCGCGGCCGCGGCCGCGGAGCCGGGAAGGGCGATGAGCAGGATCGCAGCGGCGATCGCCAGCACAGCGCGCAGGCGCCCCTGCCTTGGAACCGAGGGCGGCACGGTCAGCGCAACGCTATTCGCTGGCCCTCGAGGAGGGCCTGCGGGTCGAGGTCCGGGTTGAGCTGCATGAGCGTGGTCTCGTCGATCCCCGTCTTCACCGAGATCTTGCCGAGCGTGTCGCCGGAACGGACGATCCAGACTCCCTTGTTCACGGCCTTCTGGCCGACCTTGCTGACTTCGGTGCTCCCCCCATTCCCGTTGTCCCCATCGCTCGACCCGCCCGACGTGGTCGCGATGACCACCACAACGAGAACTAGGGCCGCGACCAGCGCGATCACCGCCAACGCGCGGACGAAGTAGTTCGGCTTGAAATCCGGCATCCGCGGGCGGCGATGGTACTGCCGACTACTCCCCCAGGCTCCACACGGCCGCGCGCAGCTTCTCAGCCGCAGCGGCGGGATCGTCGGCCCTCGCGATGCTGCGGGAGGCCGCTACCAGGATCGACGCCGGCCGAGCCTGGGCGAGCGCCGGCCCGAGATCCTCTGGCTTGCCGCCCTGTGCTCCCACCCCTGGGATCAGGAAGATCGAATCGGGCATCAGCTCCCGGAGCCGCCCCAGGTGCTGCGGGGCCGTCGCGCCGACCACGGCCCCCACGCCCGAAAGGCCCGACTCGCCGGCCAGCTTCGGCGCGCTCTCGGTGACCATCGCCGCGAGTTCCTCATGCAGCGGATGGTCGCCAAGGGACTGGTCCTGCAGCCGAGCGGCGCCAGGATTCGAGGTGCGAACGAGGAGGAAGACGCCGGCTGCGGCCTCCTGGGCCGCCTCGACCAGCGCCTCGATCGCGTCATCGCCGAGCAGCGGGTTGGCGGTGAAGGCGTCCGCCCCGAGACCGGCGACCGGTCCCCACGGGGTCTCCGTCTTGCCGACCAGGGCCTGACCGTACGCCGCCGCCGTCACGGGGACGTCCCCTCGCTTGCCGTCGGCGACGACCAGCAGACCCTCGCGGTGTGCCGCTCGGCAGACCTCGTCGAGCGCCCACCACCCGTGTTGGCCCAGCCGCTCGAAGCAGGCGAGCTGCGGCTTCACAGCGACACAGGCCGCTCCTGCCACCTCGATCAGCCGATTGCACTCCTCATAGACGGCCACCGAGGCTCGCTCGGCGACATCCCGGAGGTCGCCCTCGGGCGCCGACTCCGGCGGCAGCGAACTCGGATCCGGATCCAGCCCCAGACAGATCTGGCTGCGGCGCTCCTCGACGAGCGCCGTCAGCCGGTCGGCGAAGGGGCGCGTCTGGTTAGTCGCCCTTGACCTTCTTCTTCAGCCCGGAGCCCGCCGAGAACCGGGGCACCTTGCCGCCAGGGATGAAGATTCGCTCGCCGGTCCGCGGGTTGACGCCCTGCCGCGGGCCACGCTCGGCGACGGCGAATTTGCCGAAGCCAGTGAAGTTCACCTCGCCGCCGCCATGGAGGACATCGGTGATCGCGTCGAGCACCGCGTCGACGGCCTGGCCAGCCTCCTTCTTGTTTCCGATTCTGCTGTCGCGCGTGAGCACGTCGAGGAACTCAGCCTTGGTCACGTCTTCGCCTCCTCGGGGTTCGAGTGTGCGCCGAGCCTAACAGCGGCTCCCGAGGCTAAGAGCCGCCGATCGCCATCTCGCCGACGAGGATCGGCGCACTGTGGACCGAGCCCCCGAAGGGCACCCAGCGCGCCTCCGATCCCACCGCCTGCACGACGGCGAGCGTGCCGATCAGATCCCCGGCAATCGTGAACTCGCGGAGCGGCTCGGCGAGCTCCCCTCCCCGAATCGCCTTGCCCGTTGCCCCCACCGAGTAGCGGCCGGTCACCGGATTGACGCCCGAGTGGAGGCCCGCGACCTCGGTGACGTAGACGCCCTCGGCGGCCCGTTCGATCAGCCCCTCGAGCGAGATATCGCCCGGATCGATCATCAGGTTCGAGGGGCTCACCGACGGCGGCGACCGGTAGGAGGCCCGGGCGGCGTTGCCTGTGGAGACCGCTCCGCCGCGGCGGGCCGTGTAGCTGTCGTGCAGGTAGGCGAGCAGCCTGCCGTCGCCGAGCAGCGGAGTCCGCCCCCGTGGCGTCCCCTCGCCGTCGAAGGGGGCACTGGCAAGGCCGCCCGGGTCGATCCCGTCGTCGGCGATTCGCAGAGCATCCGAGGCGAGCTGATCACCGAGCCGATCGGCGAACGGTGAGCGCCCCCGCTGGACATCGTCGGCGGAGAGCGCCCCGCCGATGAAGCCGGCGAAGCTGGCGGCGACCCGGTCCGAGAGGACCACGGGACAGGTGCGCGACTCCGGCTTCGTGGCGCCGAGCATCGAGCTCGCCTCGTCGCCGGCCTCCGTCCCGATCTCGTCCGGGTCGAGGTCGCGCGGCGAGCGGGCCACCCCGAATCCGAGGCCCGTCTGGACCTCGGAATCCTGGGTCGCCATCGCCTGCAGGAACGAATAGGCGGCCGAGGCGCCGAACGCTCCCGAGACGCCCCGGGAGGTGGCGATCGCAGCGCTCGAGTCCTCGTCGACATAGACGACCTCCTCGACCCCGGTGACCCGTTCGTCGCGGTCGAGCGCCGCCCGCTCGACCCGCTTCGCCAGGTCGATCACCTCCGCTGTCTCGGTCGAGGCGACTCCTTCGTCCCGGAGTCCGGGAATCTCGGCGGCGTCGCCGGAGGGCTCCGGGGCGGCCGAGTTCTCGTCCTCGTCCGCGACTCGGGCCGCGCCGACCGCCGCCTCGGCGAGCTCGGCCAGCCCGGCGTCCGAGAGATCGGTCCCGTACGC
>DATDKQ010000141.1:0-2882 GCA_036519915.1 Solirubrobacterales bacterium
TCAGCGGGCGAACGCGCGGATGATCAGCAGCAGGAGCACCGAGCCGCCGATCGCGATCAGCCAGGTGCCGAGGTCGAAGAACTCGTCGACGTGGCCGATGTCGAGGGCACTGGCGATGAAGCCGCCGATCAGGGCGCCGAGTATGCCCACGGCCGTCGTACCGAAGCAGCCGCCGGGCTCAGTGCGCCCGGGGACCAGGGCTCGGGCGATCAGGCCGGCGAAGAGTCCGAGGATGATCCAGGCGATGATTCCCATCTGCCGGGGACCCTATCGGCCGCGGCGATTCGGCCTGGACGACCCTAGAGGCGCTGCCGGGGCGCCGCGTGGTAGCTCAGATACCAGAGCACGTGGCGGGCGGCGCTGACGCTTGCGTTGACCGGTGTGAGCAACCTCCGCACCCTCGGAACCCTATTGAGGGAGACGGATTCCATGATCCGTATTACTCACTGATTTTCCCTGCATGCAGCGAATCCTGCCCAGTTTGCGGGGTCAACAAACCCGCCGCGGCTAGCATCCTCGACCCATGAGGAGTCCATTTCGCAGACGGCGCAAGCGCGGCCTGGCGGCGATCGTCAGCGGCGCGAGGGCCGAGCGCACGACGTTCGGCCTGGCGGTGTTCGGGCTTGGGCCGGCATTCGCCCTGATCAGCGGCGAGCTATGGCGAATGGCCCGCCGCCGCCGTGACAGCGGAGAGACCGAGACGCCGGACAACCTCGTCGACGTGGCGGGCTATGCGACCCGGGACACGATCGCGGTCGCGCGGCGCGGGATCCGGGCGACACCGCACCACGAGGCCGTCCTGTTCAACCTCCTGCAGGGCTTCCTGGGGGCGTTCGCGATCGCCCGCATCTCGACCTGGGGAATCAGGCAGGGCTGGTGGCCCTTCGAGAACGTGCGCGTCAGCGGGCGCCACATCCACCACTTCATCCCGGGCATCCTGATCGCGTTTGCGTCGGGAATCGGTGCGATCACGACGCGCAACGAGGGGGTCGAGGCGGCGCTGGCGATGCCGTTCGGGATCGGCATGGGCCTGACGATGGACGAGGCGGCGCTGTTGCTCGATCTGGAGGACGTCTACTGGACGAGGCAGGGCCTGCTCAGCGTGCAGGTCAGCCTCGGAGTGACGGCCACGCTCGCGGCCACGATTCTCGGGTTGCGCATGCTGCGACGAGGCGAGGAGAAGGGCGTGCAGGAGGGCCTGATCCCCGCCTACATCGGGGAGCACGGGATGAGGGCGACCGGGGCCCTCGCTTAGGCGGCGGCGCGGAGGCGGGGTTGGGCCTCCTCGCCCATCCAGATCACCTGGTCGCGGCCGGGACCCACCCCGACCAGGCGGACGGGGATGCCGAGGTGGTCAGAGAGAGCCGTGAGGTAGTCGCGGGCCTCCGCCGGCAGATCCTGCTCCCGCCGGCACTCACCGATGTCGCCCTCGAACCCGGGCAGCTCCTCGTACTCGGGCTCCACGGTGTGGATGATCGACTGGTGGTAGGGGAACTCGTCGAAGACCGCGCCGTCGGGATGGCGGTAGCGAACGCAGACGCGCAGCGGGTCGATGCCCGAGAGCACGTCGAGCTTGGTGACCGCGAGCGCGGTCATGGTGTTGAGCCGGACGGCGTAGCGGAGGGCCACCAGATCGAGCCAGCCGCAGCGCCGGGGACGTCCCGTCGTGGTGCCCATCTCCCCGCCACGCTCGCGGAGCGTCTCTCCGAGGTCGTCGTCGAGCTCGGTGGGGAAGGGACCGGCGCCGACGCGGGTCGCGTACGCCTTGGCGATCCCCCAGACCTCGTCGATGTCCGCGGGCCCGACTCCCGCCCCGATGCAGGCCGCGCCGGCAACCGGGTTCGAGGAGGTGACGAACGGATAGGTGCCGTGGTCGAGGTCGAGCATGATGCCCTGGGCGCCCTCGAAGAGAACCGTGCGATCGGCGTCGAGAGCCTCCCAGCAGAGCCGCGCGGTGTCGGTGATGTGCGGCTCGAGGCGGTGGCCATAGGTGAGGTACGTCTCCACCATCGTGTGCAGGTCGAGCTCGGGGTCCTTGGCGAAGGGGCGGAGCATCTGCTGCTTCGGCTCCATCGCGGTCATGATCTTCTTGCGCAGGATCTTGCCGTCGAGCAGGTCCTGGACGCGGATGCCGAGGCGGGAGGCCTTGTCGGCGTAGCAGGGGCCGATCCCCCGGCGGGTGGTGCCGATCTCGAGCTTGCCGAGCTTCAGCTCTCCGGCCGTGTCGAGCTTCACGTGGTAGGGCATGATCACGTGTGCGTTCGCCGAGACGCGCAGGCCGCTCACGTCGATGCCGCGATGGCGGAGCTCCTCGATCTCGCCGGTGAGAACCGCCGGGTCGATGACCACGCCGTTGCCGACCGCGCAGGTCTTGCCCGGATAGAGGATTCCCGAGGGGATCAGGTGGAACTTGAAGGTCTCGCCGTCACGGATGATCGTGTGACCGGCGTTGTTGCCGCCCTGAAAGCGGATCACGACGTCGGCCTGCTCCGCGAGCAGGTCGGTGACCTTGCCCTTGCCCTCGTCGCCCCACTGGGCGCCGACTATGACGATTCCAGGCATGACCAGGGGATTATGAGAGGTTCGGGGCCGGAACCGGCCGGTCGCGCTAGTGGTCGAGGGGGCCGAGGCCCGAGCCGCCGCTCTCGCCAAGCGAGCTTGCGACGTCCGCGGAGACCCGCATGCGCCGATCCTCGTCGAAGAGCAGGACCGGATCGCCGCAGATCTCCACGAGGCGGGAGACGACTCGGGTTCCGAGCTGCTTCTCGAGCTCGTCGTCCTCGAGGTTGCTGGTCACGATCAGAGAGCGCTGGCGCTCGTAGCGCTCGTTGATCAGGGCGTAGAGCTGCTCGAGGACCCACTCGGTCTGCTTCTCGACGCCG
>DATDKQ010000142.1:0-10018 GCA_036519915.1 Solirubrobacterales bacterium
GAGGCGCTCACCGAGGCGGCGGGCATCCCGCGGCGGCGCCGCAAGAGCGGCTCGAGGGCGCAGGAGAAGCTGCTTTAGGGGTACCGCCCGCGTTGCCAATCCGGGGCCGGTGTAATAGTGTGCTAGTTCAATGGCACAGCATGCGTCAGGGCCGGAATTGGTGCGCGGAGATGACCTCCCGATCGGGGCGAACCTCTTCTGGCGGCTGCAGGCTTTGATCCGTAGCGGGCACCTGCCCGCAAATCACCGGCTCCCGGGCATACGCGAGTTCGCCGCGGGTGCCGGGGTCAACGTCAACACCGCTCGTGCCATCTATCGGCGGCTGGAGGACGACGGACTCGCCGTCTCGCGGCAGGGGCTCGGCACCTTTGTCAGCCCGAACGCTCCGGTTTCTCCGGCGCTGGAGGAACTCGCGGCACGGGTCGCCGCAGAGGCGGCCGCTCTGGGGATCGAGCCGCGGGAGCTGGCCAGAGCACTGTACGCGGGCAGCTCCGCGGCAGGGCTCGAAGAGGGCGTCGCGACCACTCCTCGCATGGACGAGGAACGCTCCGCTCGGGACGCGCTTCGCGGGCAGATCGCCCGGCTCGAATCCCAGCTTGCTGCATATCCCGAGTCAAGACCGGCAGAAGGCGCCACTCGAGAGCACGCGGTTCCCCGTATCGCCACGCTCGATGAGCTCGAGGCGGTCCGGGACGATCTCCTCGGGCAACTCAAACGGGCTCAGGCCGCAGCCGAGGAGCGCGGCCAGCTTCAAGGGGCGGCGCGGCGGTGGCGAGAGGAGGCTCTTGCGGATCCCTCCACGCACCGGTGGGAATCGGTGTCGAACGACGACCTTGGCGAGCCGGGTTGCGGTCGGGTCGCGGTCCGTCCAAAGTGGGGCCCGGTCGGGGCGCTGACTGACTGGTGGCGGGTCAAGATCTCCTCGGGTTGCCCGTAGATGGTCCGAGGAATCGCCGATAGGGCATTCCTTCCCGCCAAGTCCCTCTTCGAGCAGGTCGGGGACATGATGATCCTGACCGCGAAGACAGTCGTCTCGGCAGCGCGGCCGCCCTTTCCCTACGGCGGCGAGTTCATCGGCCAGTTCCTCTTCGCCCTTCAGCTCTGCTGGTTCCCGATGATGATCTCGACCCTGGCCTTCGGCTTCGGGGCACCGGGGCTCCAGGCGGCGAACTTCCTCTCTCTGTTCGGCGCGCTCGACCGCCTCGGCGGGTTCTTCGTGCTCGCCTCGATCCGCGAGTTCGCGCCCTTCGTCACGGGCGTGGTGGTCGCAGGCGTGGCCGGCACGGCGATCACCGCGGACCTCGGTGCTCGAAAGATCCGCGAGGAGCTGGACGCCCTCCAGGTCCTCGGCGTCGACCCCATCAAGAACCTGGTCGTACCCAGGTTCCTGGCCCTGATGCTGATCACCGGCCTGATGGACATCTACGCGCTGATCTTCGGCATCGTCGGGGGAATCGGCGCGGAGCTGCTCTACAGCGAGCCGCTGGGAGGTTTCTTCGCGACCCTCTTCAACAACGCCTCGGTCACCGACCTCTGGGGCTCCGTCCTCAAGACCACCATGTTCGGGGCGATCATCGCGATCGTCTGCTGTTACAAGGGGATGACTGCGTCCGGGGGCGCGGAGGGCGTGGGCCGAGCCGTGAACGAAGCGGTCGTCGTGTCGTTCATGGGCTTCTTCGCGTTCAACTATGTCTTCACGCAGACGCTGCTGGCCACGCACCCCGAGCTGCAGGTGATCAGGTAGAGCCAAATCCGGGCGCCTCTATGCTCAGGCGCCCCGTGAGCTTCTACGTCACCACCCCGATCTTCTACGTCAATGGCGAGCCGCATCTCGGGCACGCCTACTCGACGATCGCCGCCGACATCCTCGCCCGGCACCACCGCCAGCGTGGCGAGGACGTCTTCTTCCTCACCGGTACCGACGAGCACGGCGAGCCGGTGGCTCAGCAGGCCGAGGCTGAGGGCGTCACTCCGCGCGAGCTCGGCGACCGGCTGGCGCCCCGCTTCAGGGCCATGGCGGCCAGGGTCAACGCGTCGAACGACTTCTTCATCCGCACGACGGATGAGGGCCACATGGAGCGTGTGCAGGAGATCGTCCAGCGCGTCTATGACAACGGCCACGTCTATGAGGGCGTATACGAGGGCTGGTACTGCCCCCGCTGCGCCGACTTCAAGACCGAGTCCGAGCTCGGCCCGGACAACACCTGCCCGATCCACAGGATCCCCCTCACGCGCGAGAGCCAGAAGAACTGGTTCTTTGCGCTCTCGAAGTTCCAGGGCGACCTGGAGAGGCTCTACGAGGAGCGGCCGGACTTCGTCATCCCGGAGTTCCGCAAGAACGAGGCGCTTGCCTTCATCAAGCAGGGCCTGCAGGACGTCTCGCTCTCCAGGCCGACGCTGAAGTGGGGGGTCCCAGTCCCCTGGGACCCCGATCAGGTGATCTACGTCTGGTTCGACGCGCTGCTCAACTACTACACGGCGCTCGGCTACGGCGTGGACGAGGACGTGACTGAGAAGTTCTGGCCGCCCTTCCACATCCTCGCCAAGGACATCCTCAAGTTCCACGCCGTCTACTGGCCCGCCTTTCTGATGGCCGCGGAGATCGAGGTGCCGGAGGGGATGTTCATCCACGGCTTCCTGCTCCTGGAGGGGCACAAGATGTCCAAGTCCCTCGGCAACGTGCTCGATCCCGACGAGGTGATCGATAAGTTCGGCGCGGACCCGCTGCGCTTTTACTGCTTCCGCGAGGTCTCGTTCGGCCAGGACGGCCAGATCTCCCCGGCCGGATTCGAGTCGCGCTACGAGACCGAGCTCGCCGACCAGTACGGGAACCTCGCGAACCGGGTCCTGTCGATGATCGGCCGCTACCGCGACGGGACCGTCCCCGACGCCCAGGCCGAGGAAGCGCTCGCCTCCGGGTTCGATGGTGTGCCGGACCGCGTCAAGGCCGCGCTGGACGACGCCGAGCTCAGCCAGGCGCTGGAGGAGATCTGGAAGCTGGTCCGCCGGCTGAACCAGTACGTCGAGGAGACGAAGCCGTGGGAGCTCGCGAAGGAGGACTCCGCGGCGGAGCGGCTGGACTCGGTGCTCTACGGGCTCGCCGAGGGGCTGCGGGTGACGACCCTGCTGCTCCACGCCTACATGCCGGAGACGACCGGCCGGCTGCTCGATGCGCTCGCTGAGCCGGACCGCGCCCTGGTCGATTTCGGGTCCCGTGGCGGCGGTCAATCCCTCGGAGAACTGGCCCCGCTCTTCCCGAAACTGGCGCTCGAGCAGGCCTGAGGGCCCGTGGTACTGTGGCCGCCTCAGATCAGGACGCTGGAAGGGAGACGCTTAATGAGCAGAGCAGGGAAGCGCAGGACGTTCGTGGCGCTGGTGGTGGCGGGCGCGCTTCTGATTCCGGTCTCGCAGGCGGGAGCCGGCGCCAGCATCGCGAGCGGCGGCGACGGACCGATCGCGACCAAATCCGGCGCGATCGTCAACTTCGTCCCCGCCGGGAAGCTCAAGATCGCGAAGCACTTTCAGCCGCTCGCGGTCTGCTCGATCAACTGCACCGTGACCGGGACCGCGATCATCAAGGGCATGGGAGTCAAGCTGCCGATCAGCGATACCGGGTCGTTCGCGGCCAACGCGCCCTTCGGCCTCCGGATCACGGTCAAGGGTGCGCTCCTGAAGGCGATGAAGGCCAATCCGGGCAAGTTCCGGCTGAATGTGACGTACACCGCGACCGACCCGACGACCGGGGCGATGGACTCGGTGTCGCGGCCCTTCAAGTTCAAGCGCTAGAGCGCCACTGCCGATCTGCACCGTGATGTTGTCGCGCACCACCAGGGTGGGAATGGCACTGATCTGCGCCGCGGGACTGCTCGCGTCCGTCGCCGGGGTTTCCGCCACGGCGAAGGCCCCGCGCGCCAGGACGAGCGTGATCGGCGGGACTCCGGCGAGCCTGTCGAATTGGGGCTTCGCCGCGGCGGTGCTGACCCCGCAGACGCTTTGCACTGGCTCGGTGATCTCGCCCACGAAGGTGCTCACCGCCGCGCACTGTGTTGCCAGCCCGTCGACGATGATCGTGCGGACCAATTCGAACCTGGCGTTCGCCGGGGGCGATGTGCACGCCGTCAGCGCGGCGGCGGTCAACCCCGATTGGACGCACGGCTTCATCGGCGATGTCGCCGTGCTCACCCTCAGGACTCCCACCAGCGCTCCGGCGATCCAGCTGGCGAGCGCGACCGAGGATTCGGCGCTGACCAGGCCGGGGACGGTCGTCTCGGTGGCCGGATTCGGCGCCAGGAATCCCGCGCCCCGCCGCAAGCCGAAGATCGGGTTGCTGATGCAGGCCAACGTCTCGATGCGTGGCTTCTGCCCGCTGCCGACCTCGGTGATGTGCGACGCGGGCGGCAAGTCCGGGCTGATCGCGATCGCCAAGATCGGGCGGAAGGTCCGCAAGCGGTCGATCCAGAGGACCGTCTGCGCGGGCGACAGCGGGGGGCCGATGGTGGCCCAGAGCCCCGCGGGCCCGAGGCAGGTCGGCATTGCGGAAGCGACCGCGGCTCCCCCGAAGCGCTCGGCGTTTGGCTTCGTCTGGTGCGGGCTCAAGGGCTTCCCGGCGATCCACACGCGGGTCGCCTCCTGGCTGAGCTTCATACAAAGCGGCTAGCCGCTCATAGACTCGGCGCGTGGTCGATACCCACGCGCACCTCGCTCTCTGCGAGGCGGACGAGGATGAGCTGGTCGCGGCGGCCCGCTTAATGGGCGTTCGTCGCATCCTGACCGTCGGGCTCGGGGAGGATTCGAATCCCGGCGCCCTGCGGTCCGCCGAGGACGAGGATGGGGTGTTCGCGGCGGTGGGCCGGCATCCGAACGGCGCGGCCGGCTTCGACGAGACGGCGGCGCAGGCGATCGGGGAGCTCGCCGCGCGCAAGGAGGTGGTCGCGATTGGGGAGACCGGCCTCGACTTCTACCGGGACAGCGCCGACCCCGATGACCAGCGCCGGGCGTTCTCGGCGCAGATCTCGATCGCCAGAAGCGCGAACAAGCCCCTCGTCGTCCACCTGCGCGATCCCGACGGATCCGATGAGGCGGTCGCGGAGGCCTTCGCGACACTCGACGATCAGGCGGAGGGTGTGCCGGTGATCCTCCACTGCTTTTCCGCCGAGCCGGCCTGGGCGGAGCGGGCCGCGGAGCGTGGCTGGTACTGCTCCTTCGCCGGCAACCTCACCTATCCGAAGTCGGAGCCGATCCGCGAGGCCGCGGCGCTCGTCGCCGACGACCGCCTGCTCGTGGAGACCGACTCGCCGTTCCTTTCCCCGCAGCCGATGCGGGGCAAGCCGAACCAGCCGGCGAACGTGGTGGCAACCGCGGAGCGGCTCGCCGAGGTCCGCGGTGTCGCCTACGGTGATCTGGAGCGAACGGTGGAGGCGAACGCCGCGAGAGTGTTCGGGTGGTGACCGGCTCCCGCCGGCCGCCGGAGGGTTCGCCACGCCGGCTTGGCCAGAACTTCCTTGCCGACCCCAACCTGTTGGACGCGATTGTGCGCGAGGCTGCTCTCGACCCGGCAGATGTCGTGCTGGAGGTCGGAGGTGGAGGCGGTGCGCTCACCGAGCGGCTGGCGCCGCAGGTGACCTGCCTACACGTGGTCGAGGTGGACGAGCGGCTTCGCGATGACCTCGAGGCGCTCGCGGGAAAGGCCGGAAACGTCGACCTGGTCTGGGGCGACGCGCTGCGGATCGATCTGGGGGATCTGGCCCCGGCGCCGACGAAGATGGTGGCCAACCTTCCCTACACGATCGCCACCCCGCTTCTCATCCGGACGATCTCGGAGCTGCCCTCCATCCAGAGGTGGGTGGTGATGGTCCAGCGCGAGATCGCGGACCGCCTCCGGGCCGAGCCGGGAACCAGGGAGTACGGGTCGGCGAGCGTGATGGTGCAGCTCGCCTGCGAGGTCACCCTGTTGCGCACCGTCGACCCCGCCGTCTTCGTGCCGCGGCCGCGGGTCGGGTCGGGCCTGCTGGAGCTGCGCCGGACAGGGCCTGCCCCGGCGGAGCGGCTGGCCAGGGTGGTCCGTGCGGCGTTCGCGCACAGGCGCAAGTCGATGGCCCGCTCGCTTGAGCTCGCCGCGCCGGGGACGCTCGAGCCCGCCCGGGGGGCCCTGGAGGAGATCGGGCGGCCCGCCGATGCCCGTGCGGAGACGCTCTCGCCGGAGGACTTCGAGCGCTTCGCCGAGGCACTCGCCGAGCAGGGGGTCGAGTTGTGATCGACGGACTGCCCGGGACACTGCGCGCGCCCGCGAAGCTCAATCTCTGCCTCTACGTGGGCCCGCGCCGGGACGATGGGCTGCACGAGATCCGCTCCCTGTTCGAGCCGCTCGAGTTGGCCGATGAGCTCCGGATCAGCGAGGCGGATGCCGACGAGGTGATCTGTGAGGGGATCGAGGGACCGGATCTGACCGCCACCGCGCTGGCGGCGCTCCGCGAGCACGGCTGGGACGGGCCGCGGCTGCGGATCGAGGTCACCAAGCGGATCCCGGTCGCCGCCGGACTGGGCGGTGGCAGCGCGGACGCCGCGGCGGTGCTGCGCCTCGCCATGGGCGAGGTCGAAGGCCTGCGCTCGATCGCGGCCGGGATCGGCGCCGATGTGCCCTCGCAGCTTCAGCCGCGCCCGTGCCTCGTGGCGGGTGCGGGCGAGGTGATAGAGCCCGCTCCGCCGCCCGGGGAGCACGCGGTCGTGCTGATCCCACAGGCGGAGGGTCTCGCGACAGCCGCGGTCTACGCGGAGGCCGACCGCCTCGGTTCGCCACGTGGTGACGCCGAGCTCGAGGCGATCCGCCGCCGCCTCCGGGACGCGGTCGACGAGGGTGGGTCGCCGCTCGACTACCGCGAGAATCTGGTCAATGACCTGCAGGCGGCCGCGATCTCCCTGCGGCCGGAGATCGAGGACGCGCTGCGCGCGCTCGAGGAGGTCGGTGCTGCGCACGCGATGGTGACCGGGTCGGGGCCGACGGCGTTTGGGCTCTATCCGACGGCGGATCAGGCTGCCACCGCCGCCGCCGAGTTGCGCGGCCGCTTTCCGGACGTGATCGCGACGAGCCCGCTGACGACGTGAGCGGGCGTATCGACCGGAAGTGGGTGATCCGCGGCCTGGTCGTGGCGGCGATCGTCGCCTTCTTCGTCTTCCGGGACCAGCTGCCCAGCATCAACCTCGACAAGATCATCGAGGACCTGTCCCAGAGCCTCGGCTCCTGGACTTACCTGCTGGTCGGTACTCTCGCTTTCCTGGAGACGGGGGCGTTCGTCGGATTGGTGGCGCCTGGCGAGTTCACGGTGCTGCTGGGGGGCGCGGTCGCATCGCAGGGCGACATCTCGCTGCCGCTGATCATCGCGGTCACCTGGATTTCGGCTTTCGCGGGGGATTCGGTGAGCTTCATGCTCGGCGCGCACCTTGGGCGGGGGTTCCTGGTCCGGCATGGGCGCCGCGTCGGGATCACGCCAGAACGCCTGGAGCAGGTCGAGACCTATTTCGCCCGCTACGGCGGGAGGACCATCCTGATCGGGCGCTTCATCGGCCTGGTCCGTGCGCTGGCGCCGTTCATCGCCGGAAGCAGCAATTTGCGATACAGGGCCTTCGCTCCGTACAGCATCCTCGGCACGGGTCTGTGGTCGATCGCTCTGATCCTGCTCGGCTATTTCTTCGCGCGGAGCCTCGACAAGGTCACGAACATCGTCGGCACGGGCCTCCTGGTCTTCGGAATCGTCGTCGGGATCGTCGTGGCTCTCGTCGTGGCCTACCGGTTCCTGCGCAAGCCGGAGAACCGGCGCAAGGTGGTTGCCGAGATGGAGAGGCGACGCGCCCTCCGCCCGATCCTCCGGCTGGGGCGCCGTCTGCAGCCGCAGTTCGAGTTCGTGTGGAGGAGGCTGACGCCGGGGGGGCTGGGCCTCGAGTTCACGACACTCCTGGCGGTGCTCTCGGTCGGGCTTTTCGTCCTGATCGCCTACTGGATGGTGATCGCCGGTGACCCTGGGCCGACGCCGGGGGACCAAACCGCACTGAATGTCGCCGACGATCTGCAGACGGATTGGCTCGTGGACGTCGCCAAGGTCGTGACAACACTGGGGTCGGGGTGGGTGACCATTCCCCTCGCCGTGGTGGCTGCGATCGCGCTCGCCGTCTGGCGGCGGTGGGTGGAGTTCTGGGTCCTCGTGATCGGCTTCACCCTGACCGTCTCCCTGGTGCCAGAGATCAAGACCCTGACCGACCGGCCGCGCCCGCCGGGCGAGCTGGTCTCGGCCGGTGGTTCGGCCTTCCCAAGCGGCCACGCCGCCCACGCGACGCTCTACGCCTGGCTCGCGATCACGGCCGCGTTGAGGTTGGTGCCTGAGATCACCCGACGCAGCCTGCTGATCGCTGCCGGGCTCGCGCTGACCGTCCTGATCGGTCTCACTCGCGTCTACCTGCGTGTCCACTGGATGAGCGACGTCTCGGCAGGATGGGCGCTCGGAGTCTCCTGCTTCTCCGCCGTCGCAGCCGTGGTGCTTGTCGTGGGCCACATTCGCGACAATCCCCGGCGTCATGAGCGAGCCCCTGAGCCTGATCCTGGCGCCCGTGCTGGCGCTCGGGACTGAGTACTACCTCTTCGGCGCCGCCGGATTCCTCTCGGTGTGCGCGTTCGTCGGCCTCATCCTGGTCCCGGCCCTGGGCTCGTACAGCCGCGCCTGGGAGAAGCTGGTCGCGGGGTTTCTCTCGCTATTCGTGCTGGCGGCGCTGGTCCTGGTTGGCCTGGCGATAGGAGTCGTGATCTTCCTCAACTGGGACGACATCTCGAAGTGGATTTAGGTTCGTAGTCCCCGACCTACCATGTGCGGATGACTGCGAAGGAGACGCATTCGGAGCGCCACGCCGATCCCGACAGCCTCGAAGAGCTCTCGGCGGCGATCGAGGCCGGCGCCGGGATGCCGGCTGTCGCGCGGGCCGCCGCCCGCGCCCTGGACGCAAGCGTCGCCCTGATCGACCGCTCGAGCAACGTGCTCGCGGTCGCTGCGGCCTCGCCCGATGAGGAGCGGAAGCTGCTCGCGGGCGGTGCTGCTGTGGAGACGGTCGACCTGCGCGTGGCGGATGCCGCGGTCGGCGAGCTGCGCTGGCGGCCGCGAGGCGAGGAGGAACCCGACGCCGTGCTCTTGCGCATGGTGGCGACACTGCTCGGGCTCGAGCTCGAGCGCTCGCGCTCGCCCGAGTGGGCGACCGAGGAGGCGGCCGGTGACTTCGTCCGTGCCCTGCTGGGCCGCAAGCTCACCGACCGCGCGGACATCGAGGCCCGCGCCGCGGAGCTGGGGACGGATCTCTCGCGCGGCACCGGCGTGCTGATCGCCCGCGCCCATCCGCACGTCGCCCAGACCGGCGAGTGGCGCGCCCGTGTGCTGACGATCGCGCAGCGGGCGATCCGGGCCGTGAGCGCCGGCGGCCTGGCCGGTGAGGGCAATCAGGAGGGCGAGGGCGCTGAGGTCGTCGCGATCGTGCCCGTGGGCGACGACGAGCGGCTGACCCGCGCCGCGGATGGGCTCGCCGATGAGCTCGAGGCGGGGCTGAGCGGGTTCACGGTCAGCGTCTCCCGGAGCCGGCTGGCCGCCGACCCGGGCGACCTGTACCGCGCCGCACAGGAGGCGCTGCTCGCAGCGAACGTCGGGGAGGCGGAGGGCAGGCGGGTACTCGCCTTCGAGGACACGGGCGCGTACCGGCTGCTGCTGCCCGCGATGAGCGAGGACCCGGCGGAGCTGGAGCGGTTCTATTCGGAGACCGTGGAGCCGCTGGTCGCCTACGACGAGCAATACGAGACCGAGCTGGTGGCCACCGTCGAGACCTATCTCGAAAACGACGGCAATGTCGCCGCCACGGCTCAGCAGCTCTACACGCACCGCCACACGATCCGGTACCGGCTGGAGCGCGCCCGGGAGCTCTGCGGGCACGACGTGACCTCCACCGAGGGTCGCGAGAAGCTCGGGCTGGGACTGAAGGCGATGCGCGTCCT
>DATDKQ010000143.1:0-2796 GCA_036519915.1 Solirubrobacterales bacterium
GCCGGGAGGGGCGATGACCGGATCCGCGGGGGGACTCTGCGTGACCAGATCACCGGGGGCAGCGGCGATGATGGGGCGACCAGCCTGGGCGGCCGCGACATCCTGATCGGCAACACGGGGAACGACAAGCTGAACGCGGGGGCCGACGACGATCTGCTCAGCGGCAACGCCGGGGACGACCTGCTGCTCGGCGCTGCCGGCGCCGACCTGCTGGGCGGCGGCCCCGGCATGGACCGGCTTTTCGGCGGCCCGGGCGCTGACCAGCTCATCGGCGGTCCGGCCAAGGATCGCCTCAACGGCGGCCCGGGCAACAACACGCTCGTCCAGGACGCTCCGAAGAAATAGAACTGGGGCCCCTGCTCGAGGTCGGGAACCGCGTGGGCCTCAGCCTGGTCGGTAGGCCGGGGAGCGATCTGTCGCTGCTAACCGCCGCATGATTCCAAGGCCGGTTCGGGAGGCTCGAGCACCGAGGCCGCTCCCGTCGGGAAGGTGAAGGCTTCCAGGAGCAACTGACCGAGAACACCGGCCGTCACCAAGAGCACGAAGACGAGTGGGCTCAGGGCGCCCCCGAAAGCGGCCAGCGCCCCCAGGAGCACGATCAGGACGAGCCTGCCGAGGAACGAGCGGTCCTGCATCGAGGTCCACTCCGCCCCGAGGTGCAGCACGGCGAGGGCCAAAGCGAAGGCCACGAGCCCTCCCGCGAGCGCCCAGCGCGCGCCGGCCTCGAGACCGGGTTGGTCCACATGCGTGATCGCCAGTGTCGCGCCTGCTGCAAACGCCGCGACCCCTGGATACAGCGGGAAATGGCCGTAGACGAAGACGAGCCCGAGGGTGCCGCGGCCCACCACCGAGGTGTCCGCGAGGTCGAAGTAGATCCACCACAGACAGAGCGCGGTGACGAAACAGGCTCCGGCCAGCACCCAGGCCTCGAAGCTGAACTGGAAGCCGGCAACCCCGGCGACGACCGCCGCAACCGACTGACCGAGCACGACGATGAAGAACTGGCCGAAGCGCTCGGTGAGGTGAGACACCACGATGGGCGAGGGGCCGAGCGTGCGCCAGGCGAACGGCGGCACGCACAGGTCAAGGCCGAGGGCCAGGCCCCAGAGGAGGAAACGCGACGGCGCGGGAAGGAGAGTCGACGCGAGCCACAGGCAAGCCGTGAATGTGAAGGTCACGATGTAGATGTCCACCAGCCGCCGGCCCTCACCGCGGACGTGGAGCCGGGCGCGCACGTAGAGGGCGACGAGCAGCAATCGGACCACGGCGTAGCCGATGGCGAACGCCATGCTTCCGCCGTCCCCCGCCAACAGGCGCGGGATCTCAATGGCGATGGCGGCGGTCGCAAACGCCGCGCCGGCCTTGATCAACCGATAGATCAGGTCGTCGGTGTCGAAGCGGTTGGCGTAGACGGCGAAGCCCGTCCACGCCCACGAGATCGCGACGAACAGACCGGCGAACCGGCCGAAGACGGCGCTCGTAGGATCATCCGCCAGCCCGGTCGACAGCTCGACGACCGCCGCGGCGAAGACCAGGTCGAAGAAGAGCTCATACCAGGTCGCGTGGCGCTCGCTGCTCGGATCCTCGGTCGTGCGCAGCCGCGGCGGCTCGAGGCGAAAGGTCCCGGAGCCGATCATCCTCGCGAACCGCTAGCCGAAGGTGAAAACGTATGCCTGGACCCCCGAGTCTTGAAACGTGATCTCGAACGTCCGGTCCGAATCGTTTCCGGGCTGGCGGACCAGCTGATAGAGGCGCTCCTCAGCGATCGTGCCGTTGCCCTCGGCGTCTACATCCAGCCCGTGCCCCTCACCCGGGGGCTCGCCGTCGATCCGAACCTGAAAGCCCACCGAGCCCTCGCCGCCTCGGGCGCCCATCACCAGATTCACGTCCCGCGCATGGAACCGGTGCCTGATCCGACCGCCCGGCTCGTTCAGCTCAGTCGGCTGTGCTCCGGCCGTCCAGTCTCCTGAGAGCGACCAGTTGTTGAGGTCCAGGTGAGGAGGCTCCTCGTAGACGTGACTGCGGTCGCGCACCAGGCCGCCGGGAGACGCAAAGCCCGCCGCGCGGGCGTAGCCCACGTACGTCTCCGGGGAGCCCAGGGTGTCCCAGTCGGCGGGCGCGTAGACCCCGCCGGCATCAACCGACACCAGCCCACCATCCATCCCGGTGACCCCGGCATCGGTGAGCAGCTGCTGAATGACCCTCTCCGACCCGTCGTAGTCCTCCTCGCCGTAGTGGTGATGCCGTAGTCGCCCCTCCGCATCCGCGAAATAGAGGGCGGGCCAGTAGTTGTTGTCGAAGGCCCGCCAGACGCCGTAGTCGTTGTCGACCGCAATCGGATACTGGACACCCATCTCCTCCAGGGCTGAGCGGATTTTCTCGACGTCGTGCTCGAACTCGAACTCAGGGGTGTGCGCGCCGATCACCACCAGCCCGTCGTCGCGATAGCGCTCGTCCCAGGCGCGAACGTACGGCACGGTGCGCAGCCAGTTGACGCACGAGTACGTGCAGAACTCGACCAGCACCACCTTGCCGCGGAGGCCGCCCGGTGTCAGCGGCTCCGAGTTGAGCCAGGCGGTCGCTCCGTCGAACGACGGCAACTCTCGATTCGACTGCCCCAATCCGAACGCCATTGGTCCGCGGGCTAGACCGCCGCCACCGCCTCCATGATCACGTCGGCCACGACCACGGGCTCCGAGACCATGATCACGTGGGAGCCCGGAACCTCGGTGATCGCCGCGCCGGCGCGCTCCGCCTCGGCTCGGATGACATCGGTCCCCGCCGCCTTGTCGACTG
>DATDKQ010000144.1:0-16651 GCA_036519915.1 Solirubrobacterales bacterium
AAGGACCTGCTCGACCTGCCCGGGGGTCGTGTGGTGTCGGACGTCTGCCTCGTGGACCGTGCGGGCGAGTTCGTCCTCCTCGAGGACGGCAGCAAGGTCGACGAGGGTGCGCTGGACGGTGGTGATCGGGATGCCGCGCCACTTGGTGGCATCGGCGAGATCCGATCGGCGCGCCCGGTGTGTGATCACGCCTTTGATCCGGCGTTGGGTTGGGGCAAGAACTTCGGGCAATGGAGGGGGGCGCTTCAGGAGGCCAAAGAGGTGCGCCGCCGCTCGTCCGGCCAGGAGAGACCCTTCACCGCAGGCCTTGACCGCGGCGATGTAGCGGGCTTCGAGGCTTGGGGACTGGTGGCCCACCCGGAAAACACCGCGATGAACGCGGATCAGCGTGCCGATCGCGACACGGTGCTCGAGTTCATCCCGCGTTACGCCGGCCCCAAGTAGCTCCTGGCGGGCTACGACACCGTGCGACCTACTTGCGAGTGAGCCCAGGATCTCCTCGACTGTCCTGCCTTTTGCGGCCACTGGCCGCACTAAGCAGGACAGTCCGCCGATTCGCCCCGGTCAGCTCCCCTTCATTGCCGGTTTTTGGTCCCGGCGGCCGCCTTCTTCGCCCGGCTCGGCTGGACCCTCTTCGGTTCGCCGCGCTGCTTCGCGAAGTGCGGTGGCCACGGGGCGTCGCCGAGGCCGCCCTCCTCGTCCCGCCGGGCGAGATCGAGGAGCTGGTCCAGCGACCCCGCATTCCGGTCGATGTCCGCTGCGGGGTCACCCTTCTTCCCGAGCCGTTTTGGCACGGTGTCGAGGCGAAGGTCCCTCGGCTCGACGTCCGGGACCTCACTCCACTCGAGCGGGCAGCACACCCGCGCGTCCGGCACGGGCCTGACCGAATAGCCCGACGCGATCGTCCGGTCACGCGCGTTCTGGTTGTAGTCCACGAAGACGCCGTGCCGCTCCTCCTTCCACCACTTGCTGGTGGCATTCCGGGGCAGCCGCCGCTCGACCTCGCGGGCCAGCGCCAGGGCGGCGCGGCGGACGTCGACGTAATCCCAGCGCGGCTCGATCCGCACGTTGACGTGGATGCCCCGTGAGCCCGAGGTCTTCGGATAGCCGACCAGTCCGTGCTCCTCGAGCACCTCCTTGACGCACATCGCCACCTTCCGGACCGTGCTCCAGCGCACCCCCGGCGTCGGGTCGAGGTCGACCCGGAGCTCGTCGGGACAGTCGAGGTCGGCTCGGCGAACGGGATGCGGGTTGAAGTCGACAACGCCCAGGTTGACCGCCCAGACGAGGTGGGCGGCGTCGTTCGCCACGAGCTCGGTCGCCGTCCGGCCGCTCGGGAATGTGAAGGTCGCCGTCTGCAGCCAGTCGGGCGCCCCCTTCGGCACCCGTTTCTGGAAGAAGAACTCGCCGCCGACCCCGTCGACGAACCGCTTCATCGTCCCGGGCCGCTCACGCAGCTGGTTGACGGCCGCCTCCTCGACGGCGATGTAGTACTCGGCCAGGTCGAGCTTGGTGAATCCGGGCTTGGGGAAGAAGATCTTGCCCGGGTTCGAGAGCTTCACCTCTCGGCTCGCGACCTCGATCGTCGTGTAATTGGCCTTCGCCACCGTGGACATCTTCGCCCTTACGACCGTCGATCCGAGGCCGATTCATCGGCGCTGATTGAATCCACGGATCGAAACGCTCGAGACGCTGACCTACGAGGTGACCGGGCGGATCGCCCGCATCACCCTGAACCGGCCGGAGCGCGGCAATGGCATCACGCTCGAAATGCCGCGGGAGCTCGCCCAATGCGTTGAGCGTGCCGATCTCGATCCCGAGGTCCACTTGATCGCCCTGGCCGGCAACGGGTCCGGCTTCTGCGGCGGCTACGACCTGGTCGCCTCCGCGGAGGGAAACATGGAGGGCATCGCGAGCCCCGAGGCGCCAGAGGGATCGCCGCTCGATCCGATGGTCCAGGCCCGCAACCACGACCCCGAGGGCACCTGGGACCCGGTCCTCGACTACCAGATGATGAGTCGCAACCTGCGCGGCTTCATGAGCCTCTTCCACTCGGACAAGCCGACGGTCACCAAGGTGCACGGCTACTGCGTCGCCGGCGGCACCGACATGGCGCTCTGCTCGGATCTGATCGTGGCCGAGGACCGGGCCAAGATCGGCTACCCGCCCGCCCGCGTCTGGGGCGTGCCGACGAGCGCGCTCTGGGCCTTCCGGGTCGGTCCCGCTCGCGCCAAGCGCCTGCTGCTCACCGGCGACTCGATCGACGGCAGCACGGCCGTCGAATGGGGCCTGGCGGCGGAGGCGGCGCCCGCCGCCGAGCTCGACGAGCGCTTCGAGGCGCTTCTCGAGCGGATCGCCCGGGTACCGATCAACCAGCTCGTCATGCACAAGCTGCTCGTCAACCAGGCCGTCTACGCGCAGGGCCTGCAGGCAACCCAGGAGCTCGGCGTCTTCTTCGATGGCATCGCCCGGCACACCCCGGAGGGATTCGCCTTCCAGCAGCGCGCCGCCGAGACCGGCTTCAAGCAGGCCGTGCGCGAGCGGGACGACCCCTTCGGCGACTTCGGGCTGGACGGTTGACCATCTGAATGGCTGAGCGCTACGACGCAGTCGTGATCGGCGCCGGGGTCGCCGGGGAGGTGTGCGCTGAGGACCTGGCGGCCGGCGGCATGAAGGTCGCCATCTGCGAGCGGGAGCTGGTCGCCGGCGAGTGCGGCTACTGGGCCTGCATTCCCTCGAAGACGCTGCTCCGGCCAGGCGAGGTCCTCTCCGAGGCGAGGCACGCGCCCGGTGCCCGCGAGGCGATCTCCGGGCCGATCAACGTGAGGGAGGCGCTCGCCTGGCGGAACTTCCAGGTCTCCGACTGGGACGACTCCCATCAGGCGGGGATGCTCACCGAGAGCGGAGCCGAGCTCCGCCGAGGGGATGCCCGCATCAACGAGTCCGGCGACGTCGAGATCGACGGGAAGCTGCTCGAGACCGAGAGGCTGATCATTGCGACGGGGTCCGACCCGGTCATCCCGCCGATCGACGGACTCGACGAGCTCGACGACGTCTGGACGAATCGAGAGGCCACGTCCCTGACCGAGATCCCACGGCGCCTCATCGTCCTCGGAGGCGGGCCCGTCGGAGTGGAGCTGAGCCAGGCGCTCTCGCGCCTCGGGGCCTCGGTGGCGATCGCCGAGGCAGAGGACCGGCTGCTGCCGAACGAGGCGCCCACCCTGGGAGAGGCCCTGGCCGAGGCCCTGAGCGGGGAGGGAATCGAGCTGCGGCTCGGGGTCAAGGCGACTTTCGCCGAGCGGCGCGGGGACGGCTACTCGCTCTCCTTCGAGGACGGCTCGGAGCTTCGCGGCAACGAGCTGCTGGTCGCCACGGGACGCAAGCCCAGGGTGCACGGCTTCGGCCTGGACGCAGCCGGAGTCGACCCCGCCGGATCCGAGAAGGGGATCGGGGTCGACGAGCGGATGCGGGCCGCCGACGGAGTCTGGGCGATCGGCGACGTCACCGGGATCTGGCCGTTCACGCACGTCGGGAAGTACCAGGGGCGGGTCGCCGCTGCGAACATCCTCGGCCGCGATGTCGTCGCGGACTACCGCGCCGTTCCGCGCGTGATCTTCACCGACCCGCAGATTGCCGCGGTGGGTGAACAGGACGGCCCTGCTTCCGGCACCGCCCAGCTCGATTCGATCTCCCGCACGTCGACCTATTCACGCGAGTACGACAAGCACCCCGGATTCCTCACCGTGGTCTCGGACGGCGAGAAGCTGATCGGCGCCCACGCCGTCGGCCCGGAGTCCGGGGAGTGGCTGCAACAGGCGACGCTGGCGATCAAGGCAGAGGTCCCCGTCGAGGTCCTCCGTCAGACGATCCAGCCATATCCGACCTTCTCCGAGGCCTTCTTCTACGCGCTCAAGGACCTCTAGCCCAGCCGGCTCAATACTCTCCCGCGACCATGAACCCGGAGATCACCCCCGAGAACATCGCTACCTGGCTGCCCGGGACCTTCCCCGGCGACATGGCGATCGAGCCCGTCGAGATCACCGACGAGCTGGCAACCGGCCGGATGGTCGTCGACAAACGCCACCTGCACCCGGGCGGCTTCGTCCACGGCGGCGTCTGGACCGCCTTCGGCGACTCGGTCGCGGCCTGGGCCACCTTCCGGAATCTGCCGCCCAACCACGACTTCACGACGATCGAGCTGAAGCTGAACGTCTTCGCCGCCGGAGTCCTCGGGGACGAGCTGATCTGCGAGGCCCGCCCGTTGCATGTCGGCCGCAGCACGGCGGTGATCGAGGCGAAGATCCTCAAGGGCGACAAACCCGTCGCCAACCTGATCGTCACCCAGTTCGTGCTGCCCGGCCGCGATCCGCGCGCGGAGCGACCCGCTCCCGGCGACTATCCGCCCGGCGACTAAGGAACTAGCCGGGCTGCTCCAGCATCTCCGGCCGCAGCTTCCGCGCCTGCTCCGGGCTGAGACAGACGAACTGGCCGCTGGTCTCGATCACGATCAGTCCGACCTTGTGGAGATCCGCGAAGCCGTGCTCTAGCGCGATGTCGGCGAGCTCAGCCATGCTGATGGCCTCCCTGTTCATGTTCTTTTTGACCGGCTCGCCGTTCCGAAGCAGGACGCTCGGGGTTCCCTCCAGGATGCGGCGGGCCCGCATGCTCCGGAACGTGAGGCGGACGAACAGGTAGTTGGCCACGAACAGCGTCCCGGCGCCGATCACTCCACCGGTGACCGAGTTGTCGTTCCCGATCAGCGCGTTCTGCAGCGCGTTCGAGGCGAGCAGCAACACCGCCAGATCGAGCACGTTGATCTGGCTCAGCTCCCGCTTTCCCCCGAGGCGCAGCGCGATCGCGAGGAAGATGAAGACGAGCAGGGAGCGGAAGATCTTCTCATCGACACCCAGGTGAAGGTCGAACAGGCTGCCGCCGAGCGAGCCGAGACTGATGGCCATCCGCCCGGAGTTCGCCGCGAAATCCGCCGCTCCTGCCCCTTGCGCCGATGACCTCGAGGGCGTTACGGTCGGTATAGCGGGACGCCGCTAGTGGAGGAGGAGATTCAAATGGGAGAGAACGCAGACGCCGTCAAGGACCGTTGGGGCGACTTCGCCAAAGGCGATCTCGACGGAGCAGTCTCGACCACCGACGAGAACGCCGAGATCCGAATCCCGGAGACCCTGCCCTGGGGCGGCACGTACACCGGCCCGGAGGGCTTCAAGGAGATGATCGGGAAGTTCCTGTCCAACTTCGAGTCAGTGGACCCGAGGCCGACCGCCTTTCTCGAAGCGGACGATGGCGAAACGGTCGTCGTCGTAGTGGAGGGAGGGGGCAAGACCAAGTCGGGCAACGAGTTCAGCGGCCGCTCGGTCTGGCTCTACAAGGTGAGCGACGGCAAGCTCACGGACGCCGAGTTCTTCGGCGACACGGCCCAGGCGCGCGACGCCCTGAGCTGACGCGCCCTACGGGACGCGGTGGATCTCGAACAGGTTCGTGCCGACCCCCTGGGCCGGTAGCCCCGCGGTGATCGCGACCAGATCGCCGGACTCCGCGATCCCCTGCTCTCGCGCGAGCGTCGCGCAGTCGTCGAGCAGCTTGCGGATGCTCGTCCAGTCCTCGGCCTGTGTGGAGCTGATCCCGAAGAGCAGGTTCATCCGCCGCACCGTCTCGAGCCGCTGCGAGACCGCCAGCACGGGCACCCGCGGGCGATGCGCGGAGATCAGCCGCGCGGTACGGCCGGAGGACGTCGGGCAGACGATCGCCTTCAGACCGAGCCGGTAACAGGCCGCGACGGCCACCTGGGCGACCGTCTCCGCGATGTCGTGCTCGTGCTCCTCAACCCGGGTGAAGACCAGCTCTCCGTACTTGAGGTGGGGCTCGGTGACGCGAGCGATCCGGTCCATCACCCGAACGGCCTCGACCGGGTAGTCGCCGATCGCCGTCTCCTCCGAGAGCATCACCGCGTCGGTGCCGTCGTAGATCGCATTGGCGACGTCCGTGACCTCGGCGCGAGTGGGCCGCGAGGCCCGCACCATCGTCGCCAGCATCTGCGTGGCGGTGATGGACGGCTTCGAGGCGCGGCCGGCGAGCGCGATCAGCCGCTTCTGCGCTCCCGGCACCTCCTCGATCGGCAGCTCGACGCCCAGGTCCCCGCGGGCGACCATGATGCCGCTGCCTGCCTCTTCGATGATCTCGGGAGCCCGCTCGGCGGCCTGCGGCTTCTCGATCTTGGCGATCAGGGGGATGTCGAGGCCGCGCTCGCGCACCCGCGCCTCGACCTTCTCGAGATCGGAGGGCCTGCGGACGAACGACACGGCGAGCAGGTCGATCCCGTTCTCGCACGCGAAGTCGATCCAGGGCTGATCCGAGGCGCCGGTCTCCGGCAGGTCGGCGTCCGCGCCGGGCAGGTTGACGCCCTGGTGAGAGCTGACGGCGCCGCCGGCCTCGATCTCGCAGATCACGTCGCCGTCGGAGACGGAGACGACCTTCAGCCGCACCCGGCCGTCGGCGAGGTACACCGGGTCTCCCTCGTGGACCGCCTTGGCGAAGCCGTCCCACTGCACCGTGAGCAGCTCGGCGTTGCCGGGGGTGCCGTTGGTCTCGCCCCGCAGGCGCACCGTCGAGCCGGAGTGCAGGACGGCGACGTCCCCCTCGAGCTCGCCGAGGCGGAGCTTGGGCCCAGGCAGGTCGCCCAGAATCCCCACCTCACGGCCGACCTCCTCGCTGATCTGCCTGATGCGGCGCACGGTCTCGGCATGCTCGTCCGGCGTGCCGTGGGCGAAGTTCAGCCGGAAGACGTCGACCCCCGCCTCGAAGAGCTGACGAAGAATCTCCGGGTCCCTGCTGGCCGGCCCGACGGTCGCCACGATCTTCGTGCGGCGTGCGTTGTCCGAGGGTGCGCCGCCAGGCGCAACCCGATTCGTTCTGGAGGAGGCCATCAGGACTGCCCCGACGGTCGGGTCTGCGCAACGGTTCTGGCCGGCGCGGTCTTCAGCTGGGCTGTCACCGGACCGGTCGGCGCCTCATCAGGTGGCGGAGGGCGCTCCTCGAGCTGCTCGATGATCGGGATGCGCCAGACGACGCTCGCCAACACCAGGCCGGCGGCGGCGGAGAGCAGGGCGAGGAAGAGCTGACCACCGCCCATCGGGGTCAGGTCGAAGAAGGCGCGCGCCACCGGGACCGCCAGGGCGAGTGCGTAGAGGGCGCCGAGCGCCGCCACCAAGGCGAGCATGTAGCTCTGGATCGCGATGTCCTCGCGGCCCGGGCCGCGCTCGAGCAGCAGGATGAAGCAGAGCCCGAGCACGACCAGCGTCGTGGTCGCGGCCGTCCGGCCAGCCTCCAGCGAGCCGCCGAAGACCGTGTCGACGAAGAAGAAGCTCGCCAGCGACGCGGCGGCGATCGCCAACCCTGCCGGCACCGCGAACGCGGCGAGCGCCCGCAGCAGCCGGCCCCTGTAGAGCGGCCCGTCGCTGGGCGCCAGGGCGAGGACGAAGGAGGGGATGCCAATGGTGAGGAACGCCGCCAGGGTGAGCTGTCGAGGCAGGAAGGGGAAGGCCCAGCCGGGGATGGCGACCACCACGATCAGGGCCGCCGCATAGATGGTCTTGGTGACGTAGAGCCGACCGAGCCTGTGGATGTTGCGGGCGATCCGGCGCCCCTCGGACACCGCGCGCGGCAGGCGCGAGAACTGGTCCTTGAGCAGCACGATGTCCGCGATGCCCTTGGTGATCTGGCTGCCGGACCCCATCGCGACTGCCATCCGCGCCCGCTTCAGTGCGGGCACGTCGTTGACGCCGTCGCCGATCATCGCCACGAACCGGCCGCGCTCCGCCAGGGCCGAGACGAGGGCCTTCTTCTGCTCGGGCCGGATCCGGCAGAAGATCGTGTTCTCCTCCGCGAGCCGGCCGAGCTCCGCGCGGTCCTCGGGCAGCTCATCGCCGGTCACGATCCCAGTCCCGGCCGGGATGCCCACCGAGGACGCGACTGCGGTCACGGTCTGGGGCGCATCGCCCGAGATCAGCTTCAGGTCGATCTTCTGATCGCGCATGTAGGCAATTGTCTCCTGGGCGTCGGGCCGCAGCGTCTCCTCCAGAACGATCAGCGCCAGAGGGGTGACCGCCGGCGGCGGGTCCGAGTACGGATTGTCGGGGAGCCCTCCCGAGGCGCGGCCGAAGGCGACCACGCGGCGGCCGTTCCGTGTGTGCTCCTCGAGGCTGCGCTGCAGCGGCACCGGCAGGGAGAGCGAGCCGCGGGCCATCAGCACGTCGGGCGCGCCGAGCACGTAGGTCTGGCCCCGCCCCAGGGTGAGGCCGCTCCACTTCCACTCGGAGGAGAACGGCACCTCCGCCCGGACCCGCTCACCGGTCGCCGGATACGTCTCCGCGATCGCCTCCAGGGTCCGGTTGCGCTCGCCGGAGCTGGCGGCGAAGCGGGCGAGCGCCTGCTGGGCCGCACTCGCCTCGGACGGGTCGGCCACGTCGACCGAGACCAGCTCGAGGTCGCCGGTGGTCAGCGTCCCGGTCTTGTCGACGCAGATCGTGTCGACGGCGGCGAGGGCCTCGGGCGCACTCATCTGCTGGACCAGCGTGTCCATCCTGGCCAGGCGCACCGCCGCGACGGCGAGCGTGACGCTCATCAGGAGGACCAGCCCCTCGGGGATCAGCGTGATCAGGCCGGCCGTCGCAGTCTGCGCGGCATCGTGCAGCGGGGTGTGCCGCGCCTGCAGGGCGAAGATCAGCAGGACAGCCAGAGGGATCATCAGCCAGGTGCTCGCCTTCAGCACCAGGTTGACCTCGTCCTGGAGCGGGGAGGGCGGGTGCCGGAATGTCCGCGCCTCGCCCGCGACCTTCTCGGCGTAGCTGTCCTCGCGAACGGCATCGACCTCGTAGTAGCCGGACCCCGTGATGCAGAACGAGCCGGAGAGCGCCCGCTCGCCGACCCGCTTGCGGACCCCGTCGGCCTCGCCGGTGAGCATCGACTCGTCGAGGGTGAGCCCGCGGCTCTCCGCGACCTCGCCGTCCGCGACGAGCTGGTCACCAGGCTCGATCCGAATCCAGTCGCCGGGTACCACCTCTTCGGCGCGCAGCTCGGTCAGCTCGCCGTCACGCACAGCCTTCGCCTTCGGGGCCACCAGGAGCGCGAGGCTGTCGAGCGTCTCCTTGGCCTTCAGCTCCTGGCGGATCCCGATGTAGCTGTTGATCACTGCGATGAAGCCGAAGAGGGCATCGGCGAAGAGGCCGAGCGCGAGCATGACGACGAAGAAGACGCCGATGATCAGGTTGAAGAAGGTGAAGACGTTGCCGGCGACGATGCTCGCCACCGAGCGGCTGCTGCGGTCCTCTACGGGCCCCAGCCGGCGGAGCCGCTTAGCGGCTTCCTTGCTCGAAAGCCCACCGGGATGACGCTCGTCGCTCACTGCCGCATTGTTAGCGAAGCGGGGCGGCGTCAATGTCAAACGCTGGGAGGTTCCCAGAACCACTGGTCGAAGGCGCGGACCGCTCCCCGCCGCAGGCGACGCCGGCCGAAGTAGGCGAGCTCCTCACCGCCGACAACGGCGGCGCTCCGCGCGGCGACGCCCGGAAGCCCCGCCTCCCAGGCCCGCAGTCCGATCGGCTGGCAGCGCCGCCACGGGACCGTCCGCCGTCGGCTGTCGAGCGGGTAGGTGTGGGGGAGGCCGGCGTCGCGGCAGCCCGCGTCCGTGATCACGTTCAGGTAGCGGTCCTCGGGCACCCTGGTCCGGACCAGGACCGGACCGGAGCCGGGCCGTAGGTCCTCCGGGCCGTAGGGCTGACCCGCGAGCTTGCGGTAGACGTTCGCCCGGGCGACCGGGATCGAGCGGCAGAGATAGACGACCGGGAACGACTCGGGCGGATTCCAGCGTCCGCCGCGCTGGGCGGCGAACCTCCCATCGAGCGGGTCGTCCCAGCCCGGGTCGGCCACCCGCAGGAACGGACCGCCCCGCCGGATGGTTCTCACTTCAGATCGTTGAGGCCCAGTCGAAAGAGCGCCGGACCAGCGTGAGGAGCTCGTCCTCCCGGCCGTGCTCGATCATCTCGAGCATCGAAAGCCCGCGGTAGGCGTCGGCCGGGCGCCGGGCGACGCCCGGAATCCGCTCCGGTTTCAGCTGGCGGCCGAGGAGATCGCCGATCGCGGCGACCGTCGTGACCTTCGCCATGCGGTTCGAGGGAACGCCGCGCTCCCGCCATTGCCCGACCGCCTGGCGGCTGACGCCGAAGAGGCGCCCGAGCTCCGTCTCGGTGAGCTCGAAGGTCTCAGCGATCGGGTCCAGCAGGGTGGGCGTCAGGACGGCACTCATCGTGAGTCCATCCTAGCGCAAGCATTTCGCAAGCTCTTTTTTTCTAGCCCGTCACCCCAGAAAACAGGAGGAATCACTAGGGTTGCGCGGCACGTGGGTTTGAAGCTTGGACTCAACCTCGGCTACTGGGGAATCGGCCCCCAGGGCGACGAAGCGACCGAGATCGTGCTGGCCGCCGAGCGCACCGGCTTCGACTCGGTCTGGGCGGCCGAGTCATACGGCTCGGACGCGGTGAGCGTGCTCGGCTACCTGGCCGGCAAGACCGAGACGATCCAGCTCGGCGCGGCGATCCTCCAGGTCCCAGCTCGCCAGCCGGCGGCAGCGGCGATGGCCGGGGTGACGATCGACGCCCTCTCGGGCGGGCGCTTCATCTTCGGATTCGGGCCCTCCGGGCCCCAGGTCTCGGAGGGCTGGTACGGCGTTCCCTACGAGAAGCCGTGGGGACGGACCCGCGAGTACGTCGAGATCGTCAAGCAGATCGTTGCCCGCGAGGGTCGCGTGGAGTACGAGGGCAAGCACTTCACCCTTCCCTTGAAGGAGGGAGAGGGCGTCACCGGCCAGGGCAAGGCGCTGAAGCTGAACATGCACCCGATCCGGAGCGAGATCCCGATCTACCTCGGAGCGATCGGCCGCAAGTCAGTCGAGCTCGCCGCCGAGATCGCCGACGGCTGGATCCCGATCTTCTTCTCGGTCGACAAATGGGAGGAGGCGTGGGGGGAGCACATCGAGGCCGGACTCGCCAAGGGCGGCCGCTCGCGCGAGGACTTCCAGGTCTCGCCGTCCGTGCAGGTCGCGATCGGCGGGGACCTGGACGCCGCGCGTGGGCTCGTCAAGGCCGGGCTGCTGCTCTATATCGGCGGGATGGGATCGAAGAAGACCAATTTCTACGCCGACCTGACTCGCCGTTTCGGTTTCGCCGAGGTCGCCGACGAGGTCCAGACCCTCTACCTCGACGGCAAGCGCGAGGAGGCGTATGCCGCGATCCCCGACGAGCTCGTCGACGCCACGGCAATGATCGGGACCGAGGAGCAGGTCGCGGAGCGAGTGAAGCGCTTCGCCGACGCGGGCGTCGATCGGATGATCGTCTCCCCGATGCACGGCAACGCCGAGCAGAACCTCGCCACGCTCGAGAAGCTGTCCGAGATGGTCGGCGCGAGATCACCCGCATAACCAGATCCGGGCGTGTCCCAGCACGAGATCAGCGTCGTCCGCGACCAGTTCGAGGCCGTCAACGAGCGGGACTTCCAGCGCGCCATGGACCTCTACGCCGAGGACGTGACGCTGATCGCCAGCGAGAGCAGCGGGCCGAAGGCGGGCACCTACCGGGGCAAGGAGGCCGTGGGCGAATGGTTCGGGGACTGGTTTCGCTCCTTCGGCAGCGATTACCACTTCGAGATCGAGGAGGCCCGGGAACTGACGGGAGGGCTGATCTTCCTCTTCGCCACACACGGCGGCAGCGGCCGTGCCAGCGGGGTCGAGGTGAGTGGCGAGAACGCATATCTCTACCGCGTACGGGACGGCAAGGTCAGCAACGTCGGCTTCTTCTTTTCGCGTGACGAGGCGCTCGAGGCCGTGTCGCTGCCGGAGTGGTCAGGAGCGGAAACCGACTAGATTGCCGCCCCTGAATCCCCGCCCCGGGGGATGAATCGTCCGGATGAAGATCGGAGTCCCAAAGGAGACCGCTGAGGGAGAGCACCGCGTGGCGCTGGTTCCCGACGTGGTCAAGGCACTCATCGCCAAGGGCGTCGAGGTCGCCGTCGAGCCCGGCGCTGGCGAGGGCGCCTCGCACCCGGATGCCGAGTACTCCGACGTCGGGGCGAAGGTCGGAGAGGACGTCTGGGGCGCGGACATCGTGCTCAAGGTGACTCCGCCGACCGAGGATGAGGTCGGGCGCCTGCATGACGGTCAGGTCGTGATCGGCTTCCTCGAGCCTCTCACCAACCCGGCGCTCGCCAAGTCTCTCGCCGAGGCGAGGGTCACCAGCTTCGCGATGGAGTCGATTCCGCGGATCACCCGCGCCCAGTCGATGGACGCGCTCTCCTCCCAGGCCAACCTGGGCGGCTACATGTCCGTGCTGATCGCCGCGCGGGAGTCGGGCAAGCTGTTCCCGATGATGACCACAGCGGCGGGGACGATCCCGCCTGCCAAGGTCCTCGTCCTGGGCGCCGGGGTCGCCGGCCTGCAGGCCATCGCCACTGCCAAGCGCCTCGGTGGGGTCGTCACCGGCTTCGACGTGCGCTCGGTGGTCAAGGAGCAGGTCCAGTCGCTCGGCGGGCGCTTCCTCGAGGTCGAGGCGGTCAAGGATGCCGAGGGCGAGGGTGGCTACGCGCGTCCGCTCACCGATGAGGAGAACGAGCGGCTGCGCGCTGAGCTCGGCGAGGCCGCCAAACGCCAGGACGTGATCATCACCACGGCGCAGATCCCCGGGCGGCCGGCCCCACGGCTGATCACCGGCGACGCGATCAAGGGAATGGCACCCGGCTCGGTGATCGTCGACCTCGCCGCCGAGACCGGGGGCAACGTCGAGGGCTCGAAGCCGGGGGAGACCGTCGAGCAGAACGGCGTCAAGATCATCGGACCGGCGAACCTGCCAAGCCAGATGGCCGGCAACGCGTCGGCGCTCTACGCGAAGAACCTCCAGAACCTCGTCGAGCTCCTGGTCGACGAGGAAGGGAACCTCGCAATCGACAACGACGACGAGATCGTCGCCGGCGCCTGCCTGACCAGAGACGGGGAGATCGTCAACGAGCGAGCCAAGGAGGCAGCGAACCAATCATGAGTCTGATCACCGAGATCACGATCTTCGTCTTGGCCGCCTTCGTTGGCTTCGAGGTGATCTCGAAGGTGCCGACGACCCTCCACACCCCGCTGATGTCACAGACCAACGCGATCCACGGCATCGTCATGCTCGGCGGGCTGATCGTGATCGGCTCGGCCGACGACAGTCTGGAGAAGGTCATCGGCACGATTGCGATCGCCTTCGGCACGATCAACATCGTCGGCGGGTTCATGGTCACCGACCGGATGCTCGGCATGTTCAGGGGCCGCGACCGCAAGCCGAAGCCAGAATCAGGCGCCGCCTCCTCAGCTTCGCTTCCGGGGGCGGCTGAGGGTGACGGGCAGCCCGGGGGAGGCGCAACTTGATCACAGCCCCGCCGCTGGCGTTGTCGCAGTCAAGCGACTTCGTCACCGCCTGCTACATCGTCGCCTTCTCCCTCTTCATCTTCGGGATCCAGCAGGGGACACACCCGCGCACTGCGCGCCGGGGCAACCTGATCGCCGCTGCCGGGATGCTGATCGCGGTCGCGGTCACGATCTCGCTCGACGTGATCGGCAACGGCGTCCTGATTCTGATCGGGATTTTGATCGGGACGGCGGTCGGCGTCATCGCCTCACTCCGGGTGCAGATGACCGCCATGCCGCAGATGGTCGCGCTCTACAACGGTGTCGGCGGCGGCGCCGCGGCCCTGATCTCCTGGTCGGAGTTCAGGCATGCGACGAGCGGGGGAGCGAGCATTCCGCTCGACGTCATCGTCCCGGTCCTGTTCTCGACCGTGATCGGCTCGGTCTCGTTCTGGGGGTCGAACATCGCCTTCGGGAAGCTCCAGGCGATCCTGCCGAGCCGCCCGATCCAGTTCCCGGGACAGCACATCGTCAACGGGCTTTTGCTCACCGCGATCCTCGCCGGCTGCATCGTGCTCGGCATCGACCACGACTCTCCCTCGCAGGGTCTCTACATCGGGGTCCTGATCGCCGCCGCGGTCCTGGGGAACCTCTTCGTCCTGCCGATCGGCGGAGCGGACATGCCGGTCGTGATCTCGCTGCTCAACGCCTTCACCGGGCTGGCCGCGGCGGCCGCCGGGTTCGCCCTCGACAATGTCGTCTTGATCGTCGCCGGCACTCTGGTCGGCTCTTCGGGAACGATCCTGACGATCGAGATGAGCCGGGCGATGAACCGCTCGATCGGGAACCTGCTGTTCGCGGGCTTCGGTGCAGTATCCGCCGCCGCGGGGGAGAGGGAGGAGCGCCCGGTCCACTCGATCGGCCCCGAGGACGCCGCGATCAAGCTCGGCTACGCCGACTCGGTCGTCTTCGTCCCGGGCTACGGCATGGCCGTGGCCCAGGCTCAGCACGCCGTCAAGGAGCTCGCGAACGAGCTCGAGAAGCGCGGCGTCAACGTCAGCTACGCGATCCATCCGGTCGCGGGCCGAATGCCGGGCCACATGAACGTGCTGCTGGCCGAGGCCGACGTCCCCTATGAGCAGCTCAAGGAAATGGACGAGATCAACCCGGAGATGCCGCAGATGGACGTCGCCGTGGTGATCGGTGCCAACGACGTCACCAACCCCGCCGCCAAGAACGATGCCAACTCGCCGATCGCGGGAATGCCGATCATCGAGGTCGACGAAGCCAAGGAGGTCATCGTCATCAAGCGCAGCCTCAGCCCCGGCTTCGCCGGGATCGACAACGACCTCTTCTACGAGGACAAGACGTCAATGCTGTTCAGCGACGCCAAGGGCGCCGCCTCCGACATCGCGGCGCAGGTCGAAGAGCTCTAGCTGTCGAAGATCCGCCCGGATTGCCGGTCCCTTCAGTCGTCGTGACGGCGGAACCGCGGCAGCGCCAGGCCGATGATGAAGCCGAGCACTGCGGCGAGCAGCAAAGCAAAGACCAGCGGGATCGTGGTAGTCGAAAAGAAGAACTTCACCTCCACCTTCTGGGAGTTCTGAAAGATGAAGATGGCCGCGATCACCGCCACGGCCACGATGAAGTAGAACCTCGCGCCCCTCTGCTTCCTTGCTTGGGTCCTCTCCCGCTCGGCGCTCACGGCGCGACCCTAGCATGGGCTCTTGGCGCTGATCGGCGACCGATGTGTGACCGGTTTGGGCCTTCCGTAACAAGGCCCTGACTAGCTTCGCCCGAGTGTGGTCGAGCCAGATCGGGTCAGGGGACGGTCGAGTGGATCGCCCTGATCGCCCTGGTCTCGGCTGCACTCGGCGCGCTCGGGTCGGTTGTGGGCCTGCGATTCGGCGGGATGGCACTGGCTGACGAGATCGGCGAGCGGATCGTCTGCGCGGTACGGCTCACAGAGGATTGCCGGAACGAGCCGAGGTTGCGCGCGGCGAACGGCGCTGAGGTCGCCGCTCTCCTGCGTGCCCACGCACCCGCCCTGCTCTACGAAGACGGGATGACGACCCTGCCGGTCGATTTCCGCGCCTGCAGATCCGATGCCTGCGCCGTCGGGCCCCACACGGGCGCGGTCAGCCGCTCGGAAGCCGGTGTGCGGACCGTCGCCTTCACCCACGTGATCGACTGCCGGCCGGGGCGCGTGATGGGGACAATGAGCTGGGGCGGCAACTGCTCCGGGACTCGGGCCGGCAACCTCTACCTGCAGTACTGGCTGTACTTCCCGGGCAGCGCCACCGCTGAGGGGAGCACTCCCTTGAAGGCCGCGATCCGCAGGGTGAGCACGGCCCTCGGGCATCCGACCTACCACCCCGACGACTGGGAGGGGTACCAGGTACGGGTCGGACCGGGCGCGAGCTTCGCGCGAGCCACGGCCCACCGCGGCTACAGCTACCAACTCGCCGCGCCCCTGGTTCCCTACAGGCTGAGCAGAGGCCGCCGCGGCGCCTGGCGCCTGGAGCCAACCGCGGCGGCTCTCAACGGCTGGGGGCCGGAGAGCGACACCTACTTCATCTCCGGCGGCAGCCACGCGGGCACCACACGGGTTCAGCGGGGAGTCTCGCGGACGACGAAAGACGGGCGGCTGGTGTTGATCCCCATCGAGACGCTGCCCGGCCGGGAGCGCTACTCGTTCGCGATCAGCCCGCCATGGCGGAAGCGGGTCTACTTCGACCCGGAGTACGACGGAACCGACTAGCGCGGCGGCATCCTGAGCGCGCCGTCGAGCCGGATCGCCGTCCCGTTCAGCATCGTGTTGGAGACGATCTCGCAGGCGAGCTCCCCGTACTCCTCGGGGCGGCCGAGCCGCGACGGGAAGGGGACGCCCGCTCCGAGGGCCTCGCGCTGATCCTCGGGCAGGGCGGCGAGCAGTGGAGTGTCGAAGAGGCCGGGGGCGATGGTCATCACCCGGATGCCACGGCCTGCCATGTCGCGAGCCGCGGGCAGCGTCAATCCGACCACCCCGCCCTTCGAGGCGGAGTAGGCCACCTGGCCGATCTGGCCGTCCCAGGCCGCGATCGAGGCGGTGCTGATGCAGATGCCGCGCTCGCCCTGGTCGTCGGGGTCGTTGTCCGACATCACCGCGCAGGCGAGCCGGAGGACATTGAAGGTTCCGACCAGGTTCACCTTGATCACGTTGTGGAAGATCTC